>CAZFPV010000267.1:0-3638 GCA_964521155.1 uncultured Desulfobulbus sp.
CATGGTGAAGTGCAGGGTCTTGCGGGCGGGGATATTCATCATCTTGCCCGTTTTCGGATTCTTGGTGGTGCGTGGTTTGCGCGTCCGGACAGAAAAGCTGCCGAATCCGCGAATCTCCACCCTCCGTTCCTCGGCCAGGGCCTGGGAAATTTCTTCCAGTATGATTTCAACAGCCTGGGCAATGTCCTGCTTGTAATAATCGCCCAACTGCTCGGAAACTTCGTTGATCAATTCACGCTTGAGCATGCCAGCTATCCTTTTGCACCGCCGCATCGAGGGCAGATATTCACCCACGTCGCGGGAATATTAAAAAAGGGGTGTTTCATCCGCGAGAGCCAACGGCCAGGGCGGATGAAACACCCGTTCCACGGGACTGCGCCCCGCGAGGGGTTTATTTGTCCTGATCCTCGCCGGCTGCGGCCTTCAGCAGGTCGCCCAGGGTGGACGGTCCGCTGCTCTGCGCCTTCTGCAGGTATTCCTCCGGGATGGCGCCGTCGTTGTCGTCCTTCTCCTGCAGCGCCTTGACCGAAAGACCGATCTTGCGGTCATCGGCGGAGACATTGATCACCATGGCGGTGAGGGTTTCGTTGACGTTGAACATGCCCACCGGGGTCTTGACCTTGTCCTTTGAGATCTCGGACACATGCACCAGCCCCTCGATGCCTTCCTCCAGTTGAACGAAGACGCCGAAATCAGTGACGTTGGTAATGGTGCCCTCAACGGTGGAACCGATGGGGTAGTTGCTGGAGGCCGCCTGCCAGGGATCGGGCTCCAGTTGCTTGACGCCCAGAGAGAATCGCTCGTTTTCCTTGTCGATCTTCAGCACCACCGCCTGGATGGTTTCGCCCTTGGCGTACTTCTCGGAGGGATGCTTGATCCGCTCGGTCCAGCTCAGATCGGAGACATGGATGAGGCCGTCGATGCCCTCCTCGATGCCGATGAAGATGCCGAAGTCAGTGATGTTCTTGATCTTGCCCTCGATGACCGAGCCCACAGGGTAGCTCTCCTCGACCACATCCCAGGGGTTGGGCTGGAGTTGCTTCATGCCCAGTGAAATGCGCTTGGTCTCGGCCTCGACCTTGAGCACCTGGACCTCGATCTCCTCGCCAACGCCGACCATCTTGGAGGGGTGACGCGGCTTCTTCGACCAGCTCATCTCGGAGATGTGCACCAATCCTTCCACGCCCTCTTCCAGTTCGACAAAGACGCCGTAGTCGGTGATGGAGACGACCTTGCCTTTGACCCTGGAGCCCGGAGCATACTGGGACGGCACCCGATCCCAGGGGTCGGTCTTCAACTGCTTGACGCCCAGGGAGACGCGGTCGGAATTCTTGTCATACTTGAGGATCTTGACCTCGATCTCCTCGCCGACGTTGTACAGCTTGGACGGATGGGAAACCCGGCCCCAGGAGAGGTCGGTGATGTGGCAGAGGCCGTCCATGCCGCCGAGGTCGATGAACAGACCGTAGTCGGTGATATTGGTGATGGCGCCGCGGATGATCTGGCCTTCCTCCAGGGAGGTGCGCATCTGCTCGCGCAGGGCGGTCCGCTGGTGCTCGAGGATGGCCCGGCGGCTGATGACCACGTTGTTACGCTTGCGGTTGAACTTGAGAATCTTGAATTCGAAGGTCTGGCCGATCAGGGCGTCCAGATCCTTGACCGGACGGAGATCGATTTGCGAATAGGGCAGGAACGCGGGCACGCCGATATCGACGGACATGCCGCCCTTGACCCGGTTGTCGATACGGCCCTCAATGGTCCCGTCTTCTTCCTGAATCGTGGCAATCTGCTCCCAGACCTTGATGGCAATGGCTTTTTCCCGGGAAAGCAGCAGGCCGCCCTCATCCTTGCGCTTCTCGATGAAGACTTCGAACTGGTCGCCGATCTTGATTTCCCTGGTCGGATCTTCGTGGCGGAATTCGGCAAGCGGGACAAAGCTTTCCGCCTTGTCACCGACATCGATCAGGACAGCGTCGCTGCTCAGGCCCACGACGGTGCCGAGCGCGACTTCACCGACATTGATGACGGTGTTGTTGTCTTCCTGCTCGAAGAGTTCCGCAAAGCTCATTTCTTCAAAGCTGTCGTCATCTGCCGCAAATGCGGGTTGAGTTCCGTTTTTTGTCATGGAATGTTCCTGTGGAGTCCGTTTCCGGTCTCTGGTCAAGGGTGGATGATGAACGGGTGAAGCAGGCTTCGCCCAAGTTTGATAAATTCTAACTTTTACCAGAAGCGGTAGGGAAAGACAACTGTTTCCACCTGAAAAATGGTATTTCTTGGGTGGCCGCCGCAAATCAAGGAGCACATTCCACTGCCGTGCGGGATGCGGCCGAACGGTTTGCAAGCCGTGATCTGGTGGCTGCAAAAATGAAAAAGCCGGCCGGACGGGAATCCCCGCTCTGGCCGGCCCAGGTGTACAACGCGAGAGGGGCGTTCAGTCGAGGATCCGCACAGCGCCCTTGTCCGCCGAGGCGGCGAAGCGGGCATAGACGCGCAGGGCCGTGGAAATGGCTCGGTCACGGTCCGGGGTAAAGGCCTTGTCGACCCTAGCTTCTTCCTGTTGCCGCCGCGCCGCCAGTTCCTGCTCGTCGACCAGGAGGCTGATGGATCGCTGGGGAATGTTGATGTCGATGCGGTCGCCATCCCTGACCAGGCCGATGGCGCCGCCGCTGGCCGCCTCGGGAGAAACGTGGCCGATGGAGAGTCCCGATGTGCCACCGGAGAAACGACCGTCGGTGACCAAAGCGCACTCCTTCCCGAGATGCATGGATTTGAGGTAGGAGGTGGGATAGAGCATCTCCTGCATACCCGGCCCGCCCTTGGGGCCCTCGTAGAGAATGAACACCACGTCGCCGGCCGTGACAGCGCCCGCGAGGATGGCTTCGCAGGCAGCCTCCTGGGAATGGTACACCTTGGCCTGGCCAGTGAAGTGGAGGATGGATGCGTCGACGCCGGCGGTCTTGACGATGCAGCCCTTCAGGGCGATATTGCCGTACAGCACGGCCAGGCCGCCGTCCTGGGAGTAGGCGTGGGCCAGGTCGCGGATGCAGCCCTTGGCGCGATCGCGGTCCAACTGGTCGTAGAGGCTGTGCTGGCTGCCCATCACCAGGTTACGCCTACCGGCCGGGGCGCTGCGATAGAGGGCGACGGCGCGTTCGTCGGCCTGCGGCCGCATGATGTCGAATCGTTCCAGGGCCTGGGCCAAGCTGAGGCCATCGGCCCGGCGCACCGAGGCGTCCACCAGGCCGGCCCGGTCCAGTTCGGCGAGGATGCCGAGGATGCCGCCGGCGCGGTTGACATCCTCCACGTGGTGATGCGAACTGGGCGCAACCTTGCACAGGTTCGGCACCCGGCGGGAGAGGGCGTCGATGTCGGCCATGGTGAAGTCCACCTCGGCCTCGTGGGCGATGGCGAGGATGTGGAGCACGGTGTTGGTCGAACCGCCCATGGCAATGTCCAGCGCCATGGCGTTGGCAAAGGCGGCCTTGGTGGCGATGGAGCGCGGCAGGACCGAGGCGTCGCCTTGGCCGTACCAGGCCTCGCACATGGCCACGATCCGTGCCGCGGCCTGGTCGAACAGCTCAAGCCGGGCGGCATGGGTGGCGACCACGGTGCCATTGCCGGGCAGGGCCAGGCCCAGG
>CAZFPV010000268.1:0-3589 GCA_964521155.1 uncultured Desulfobulbus sp.
TTCCAGGAGAAATCTGTAGAAACGCGGCCTGAACAGGTTGGCCCGCTGCGCAAAGAGGCCGTTCAAGGTGTTGCCGGCGTAGACCAGGCCGGTGCGCTCGCACGCAAACCCAAACGACATCTCCGTTGCCCGCGACGCCACCCCGAGTTCGTCGAGAAAGGCGATGAACAGCGGGTAAGTGGCTTCGTTGAAAACGATGAAGCCGGTGTCCACGGCCACGCCAGCGTCCGGGCCGTCGGCAATGGTGACAGTGTGGGTGTGGCCGCCAAGGTAGTCGTTCTGGTCAAAGAGGGTGACGCGATACCGATTCTGCAGGCGGTGGGCGGCGATGATGCCGGCAACGCCGCCGCCGATCACCGCCACAGCAGGGCCTGGATGGTCTGAGGATGACACCATGTTCACTCCGGGGTTTGGGTTGGCGGGGCGGTGGTGACGCCGCTGCGGGGAAACCAGGGGAAAAAGGCGTTGGTCCTGGCCTTGTAGGCGAGGAATTCCGGGTTGTCGGCGTACTTGGCCTCGAGCATGGGGATGCCGGAGACCTTCAGCAGGAGAAAGGCGATGGTCAGGGGGCTGACCAAACCCCAAAGGCCAAGCGGCGAGCCCAGGCCGATACAGAGGATGCCCCACCAGAGCAGAGCCTCGCCGAAATAGTTGGGGTGGCGGGTGTAGCGCCACAGGCCCTCCTCTATGATCCGGCCGCGGTTGGCCGGGTCGCGTTTGAACCGCAGCAGCTGCCAGTCGCCCACGGCCTCAAACAAAAAACCCGCGGCAAAGAGCAGCGCGCCGAGCGCATCAGCCAGGCGCGGCCCCGCCCCGGGTGCGGCGATGGTCAGCAGGACCGGGCTCAGGATCACCAGCACCACCAGGCCCTGGAGCAGGTAAATCTGGAGATAGCTGCGCCAGAGGATGGTAGTGCCCCAGGCCTCGCGAAAGGCGCGGTAACGGAAATCCTCGCCACGGCCTCGGTGGCGCAGGCCGATGTGCAGCCCCAGGCGCAGGCCCCACAGAGTGATCAGGACGAGCAGGAGCAGCGGCCGGAAATGAAGCGGCTGACCTGCGGCCCACCATCCGCCCCAGCCGGCGACCACAAAGGCCGGGCCGTAGGCGATGTCGACCAGGCTGTTGTCCCGGGCGAGCAGGCCGACCAGGTACATCCCGCTCATAGAGGCCAGCAGGACCAGGGCGGTGGTGGTCAGCACGGTGGTCATGGTCGCCACCTCCGTCGTTCAGCGCGTAAGGGTCCCATTCTCTCAGCCCCGCGCCAGCCAACTGCCGATGAGAAAGGCGCAGCCGCTAACCAGGGTGCAGAGGGTCGTACCCCAGGCAATGTCGATGACGCTTATCAGCACCGGCCAGTCGCGCAGGGTGGCCAGGTTGGTGAGGTCATAGGTCGAGTAGGTGAAGAAGCCGAACAGCGCGCCATAGAGGCAGGCCCGGGCCAGCGATCCAGCCTCGAGGCCGGGGCGGACGGCGAAGAAGAGGATGCCGGCGATGTAGATGAAGTAAAAGAGGAAGGCGGCGGTCCAGTTCACCTGCGGGCTGAGCAGGCTGTGGAGCTGCTCCTTGTACAGGTTCTTGGCGATAACCCCGAGCCAGAGCATGTCGATGGCGAAGAACACGGGGATGGTCAGCAGGTAGAGCTTGGACCAGAACAGTCCGTTCATGGCACACCTCCTTGGACGCCCGGCAGGGCAGCTGGACTGATGTTCAGGTGAGCGAAGACGATTACCTTGCCTCGCATCCTTCCGGCAACTGTAATCCGGTGCGGGCAAAAAACAAGCGCAAGGCGGTGCTCTAGACTGAAAAACCTTCTAGCACAGGTTGTTCACGTCACAGTGGCAGGCCCGCTGGAAGCGGTCCACGACCACATAGCCGCTGACCGCGACCGCCATCAGGGCGGTGGCCGGATCAAGGACAAAGGGGCGCAGGCTGGGATGTCTGGCCAGGAACAGCTCCCGCAAGACCTGCCGCTGCTGGCCGTGCGCCTCGAAGGCATCACCGAGCACAGTCACGGCCAAGCCGACGTCGAAATCCGAATGATGGTTGGTGCGGTTGTCGATGAGCAGCGAGACAGGCCGGTGCACCAGCATGTTTTTGAACTTGCGGGTGGACCGGGCGGTGGCAAAGGCCAGGGTGCGCAGATCGTCACTGACAACGAAGGCGACCAGGCTGGTGTAAGGGCCGGTCGGGCTGGTGGTCGCCAGCACGGCCAACAGCTGGCTGGTAAAAAGGGCGCGCAGATCGGCGGACATGGTTGGGTCTATGGGCATGATTCGGCTCCGGTGGTCCGCCGTTCAGGCCTGGCTGCGCAGTCGCAGGTCAAGGGGATGGGGATGGAGGTAATACTGCTGCTCCAGGTAGGGCTGGCCATGCCGACGCACATGGTGGTTGAGCAGGGTGATGGGCACAATCAGCGGCACCTCGCCCAGGCGGTAGCTCTCGATCATTTCCAGCACCTCCTGCTTCTCGTCGGTCGAGAGCTGTTTCTTGAAGTAGCCGAGCACATGGTGGAGGACATTAGTATGTTTTTTTGCCGTCGGCAGGATGCGCATCGTCTCGGTCAGAAGAACGGCGTACTGGCGGCAGGCCTCGTCGATGGACGCGGGCAGGTCAGCGATGAAGCGGCCCATCCGGCGATACTGCTCCGGACTGTGGGCCATCAAGAGCAGTTTGTGGCGGGTGTGGAAATCGACCAGCGCCCCGCGGGTGGGCGGCAAGGCCAGAAGGTCGCGAAAGGCCTTGAAGACAAAGACGCCCTCGATGAAGTTTTCCCGCAGCCTGGGATCGTTGAGTCGGCCGTCCTCCTCCACCGGCAGGAGCGGAAAGTGGCGGGTAAAGGACCGGGCAAACAGGCCGGTGCCGATGTTACGGGGCATGCCCGCTTCGGAATAGACTTTGACCCGGTGCAGGCCGCTGCTGGGCGAATCCTTTTTGAAGATGAATCCGCAGAGGTTTTCCCTTTCCAGTTCGCGCACCCTCTGCTCCGCCCAGGCCTGCATGCGGGAGGTGTGGTCGATGCCGCTCTTGCTGGTCACCAGGCGCGGATCCTCGGGGTCGCCGACCAGGCGCATGGTTTCGCGAGGGATAGGCAGGCCGCATTCCACCTCCGGGCAGACCGGCACGAACTCCATGTGGCGGCCGAGGATGTCGCGGATGAAATGGTTGAGTTGATGGCCGCCGTTGTAGCGCACGTTCTGGCCCAAGAGACAGGCGCTGACGCCGATTTTCAGCTTTTCCATACTCTTTTGTTCCTCCTGAGAAACGTGTGTATCGCCTCGACTTCTGCATCGAAACCTGTACCATTCCCTCTCATTCTTTGCTCCAGACAAGATGATTGCCGAAGATTCTACCCCTCCGAAAAATAGAATGGTTCAGCCAGGTTGATAAAATCAAAAAAAACCTCTGTTACCCAAGGAGTAACAGAGGCATTGCTTATGCTTGATGTTATATTGATATGACTACCAGCTGTCGCCCAGAACTGTATTAAGATCCAGGCATTTCGCTTTTTCTTCGTCAGTCATATCTTCTTTCTTTTGGGAATCTTGAAATTTAGCCCAGTAAGCCCCGGCAGCACTCACCAGCAAATTTT
>CAZFPV010000269.1:0-3541 GCA_964521155.1 uncultured Desulfobulbus sp.
GCCTGGCTGCTGCCGAAGGTTCGCCTGCAGCTGGTCCTGCCGTTGACTGCTTTGAGGCCAAGTCGGGCGATCCCCAGGTCCTCTCCAGTCGCGACCTGGCTAACCTGTTCCAGGGTGGGGCGAGCGCGGCTGGGGTTGGCGTCAACGCGATCACGGCCATGCGGTACGTCACCGTCTACGCCTGCGTCCGTCTCATCGCCGAGAGCATCGCCCAGTTGCCGGTGCACGTCTACCGCAAACTGCCCGACGGCAGCAAGCAGCGAGTCACCGATACACCCCTTGCCGACATCCTCGCCTTTGCCCCTAACAGCTGGCAGACCGGCTTTGAATACATCGAGTTCGCCTTGGCTGCCCTCTGCCTACGGGGCAACCACTATGCGCAAATCAGCCGCGGACGTGGAGGAAAGCTCCTGGAGCTGATTCCCCTGTTGCCAGACTCTGTGACGGTTATCCGCAACGGGTTAGACCTTCGCTACCGGGTGCGATTTAACAACGGGGTCGTCGAGACCCTACCAAAGGAGGAAATCCACCACGTCCGCGGCCTGACCCTGGACGGGTTCAACGGCATATCACCCATTACCTACCAGCGCAATGCCATCGGCCTGGGCATCGCCGCCGAAAACCACGGCGGCTACCTCTTCAAGAACGGCGCAATGCCGCAAGGCGCCCTGGTGCATCCTGGCCAATTGTCGAATGAGGCCTACGCCCGCATCAAGAAGTCCTGGGCCGAAAACCACGGGGGCGACAAGCAGGGCGGTGTGGCGGTACTCGAAGAGGGCCTCAAGTTCGACACGATCACCATGTCGAACGAGGATGCCCAGTACCTCGAAGTCAGGCAGTTCCAGAGAACCGAGATCTGCAGCATCTTTCGAGTTCCGCCGCACATGATCGGCGATCTCACCAAATCGAGCTTCTCCAACATCACCCAGCAGTCGCTGGAGATGGTCAAGTACACCTTCCTGCCCTGGTGCCGCCGCCTCGAAGCTGCCATCGGCCGCGACCTGCTCACCGCCGAGGACCGCAAGCGCGGCCTGTACGTGCAGTTTCTGCTCGATGGCCTGGAGCGGGCCGACATCGAGACCCGCTACAAGGTCTACAACATCGGCGTCAACACTGGCCTGCTCTCGCCCAATGACTGCCGGGCCAAGGAAAACATGAATCCGCGTCCCGGAGGCGAGATCTACCTGGCGCCGATGAACATGATCGACACCACGAATGGCATGCCGGAATCCGACCCGGCCAAGCCCGCCGACCCGAACCAAATGGACGAAGACGGCGACGAGTTGCCGATCAAGTCCATCCTGCACTCCCGTGCTGTTCCTCCCCCTCCTGGCAGGGCGTCCGCAGCCACGGACGTCCTGGCCAGGGAACAGCTTCGGGAAACTTTCCGGCCGCGCTTCAAGATGCGGGCAGAAGCTCTGGTCCGCTATGAAACCGCCGAGCTTCGAAAGATCATAGCCGATGCTGGCGGGCAGGTTGGCCGGGAGTTCACCTCCGCCTCCTCCAGCCTGTACCGCCAGCTCCATGAGTATTTTCGCGGTCAGTTCCTTGACTTGATGTGGGACTATGCCAAGGCCGTTCAAGCCGCTGGCCTAGACGAGATCGGTAGCGACAGCGGCCCGCTGACTCAGGACTTGGCCAAGTTCACCGACGAGATCCTCGATTCGTTCGCCACCAGGCACATCAGCGCAAGCGAGGGGCAGCTTGAGGCGCTGATCAATGAAACCGTTTTGGAAGAGAGACCTGCCGCCATCGAGAAGCGCCTGGCCGAGTGGGACGCGACCAGGGCAGACAAGATCGCCGACCGCGAGCCAGTGCAGCAGGAGAGCGCGGTTAGCCGGTTCGTCTGGATGGCTGCTGGTATCACCAAGCTGCGGTGGCGGCTGCGCGGATCAAAGAGCTGCCCGTATTGCAAGGCGCTCAACGGCAAGGTGGTTGGCATCGAGGCCCCTTTCGTCGACAAGGGCGACTTCACCCCGGAAGGCCATGAGCTATCACCGCTGAAAGTACGCGGTCCCAAGATGCACGCCCCGATTCACCAGGGATGCGTCTGCGTCATTACCCCAGAACTTGGATAACACCCATGGAACGCAAACACCTCCGCCGTCCGTTTGAAATCAAGGCCGTTGCCGATGACGGCGTCTTCGAGGGCTACGGCTCGGTCTTCGGGGTCGAAGATTGGTATCGGGATGTGGTGGCCAAGGGGGCTTTCTCCCGGTCGCTGGCCGACTGGAAGCTAAAAGGAGCGCTTCCAGTGCTGTGCTGGCAGCACGACGCGACCAATGTCATCGGCGTCTACGAGGAAATGTTCGAGGACGACCACGGCCTCTACTTGCGCGGTCGTTTGCTCAAGGACGATATCCCGCAAGCCCGTAACGCCTACGCCCTGCTCAAGAACAAGGCTATCTCGGGTTTATCCATAGGCTACAACATCAAGGTGGATGAATACGACCGCAACACCGAGATCCGCACTTTGAAGGAAGTCGATCTCTGGGAAGTCTCGCTGGTCACCTTCCCGGCCAATGAGATGGCCCGGGTGGAGAGCGTCAAGAATATGAAAACCGTGACTGACCTGGAACGCTTCCTGCGCGATGCAGGCGGCATCAGCCGGGCCGAGGCCCGCCAGGTCGTGCACGATATCAAAGCCAGCATGCGCCAGGCATGCACCATGGAAGAGCTGTCCCAGCTCATTCAAAAAAACATCGAAACACTGAGAGGTTGAACACCATGCCTGAACTGCAATTGAAAGACCTGCTGGAAAAACAGAATAAAGCCTTCGCCGACTTCAAGGAGGCCAACGATATCCGCCTGAAAGCGCTTGAAGATAGGCGACCAGTTGACCCCCTCCTGGAAGCCAAGGTGGACAAGGCCAACAAGGAGATCGGCGAGATCGGCAAACAGATGGATGAGATCGAAAAGAAGATCAACCGGCGTGGCGGCCAGGGGTCCGATGGAATCCCCGAGGTGGAGGAACACAAGGCTGCCTTCGGCCAGTTCCTGCGCAAGGGCCGCGAGGAAGGACTGCGCGATCTGGAGCGCAAGGCGCTTAACATTACCGCAGACGCCGACGGCGGCTATGCTGTGCCCACCGAATTGGACACCGACATCCTCCAGATCCTGCGCAACGAGTCGCCCATGCGGCGGGTCTGTACCGTGCGCCAGATCGGCGGCGCAGAATACAAGAAGCTGGTCAACCTGGGCGGGGCCTCCTCGGGCTGGGTCGATGAGGATGACGCCAGGACGGAGACCACCACGCCGAAGCTGGCAGCGCTGACCCCGTTCATGGGGGAGATCTATGCCAACCCGGCCGCCACTCAGCAGATGCTGGACGACTCCTTCTTCAATGCCGAGAGTTGGCTGGCCGACGAGGTGGCGCTTGAGTTCGCCGCCAAGGAAGGCCTGGCCTTCCTGTCCGGCGACGGCGCCAAGAAACCCAAGGGGATCCTGGCCTACACCTCGGTCACCACCGGCGATGCAACCCGGACCTTTGGCCAGCTGCAGCACATGGCCACGGCCGGGGCTACGGCGATCACCGGCGACG
>CAZFPV010000270.1:0-3535 GCA_964521155.1 uncultured Desulfobulbus sp.
CCGGACAGACGCGCGGCGGGCCGGCTGGCCGCAGTTCGAGGCGCTCGAAGGCGGCCAGCATCGCCGTTGCCGACTGAAACCGTGCATCCGGGTTCCAGCTCAGGCCGGTGCGGAAGAACTCGTCCCAGGCGCAGTCGTAGCGAGGATTGACCAGCGACAGGGAGAAGCTCTGCATGCCGGGCAGTTTGCCGGTGAGCATGCGGTAAAGCAGCACCGCGGCCGAATAGAGGTCGGCGCGGCCGTCCACGCCCTTGGGGTTTTTCCGTTGCTCCGGCGGGGTGTAGCAGGGCGAACCGATCTGCATGCTGTCCGGCCCGGAGAAGGCCACCCCGGCCACCAGGGCCATGCCGAAATCGCAGATCTTGACAGTGTCCTCGTCGGTAATGAGGATGTTCTGCGGCTTGATGTCGCGGTGGACGATGTCGTTGTCGTGGAGAAAGCCCAGGGCCTCCAGGATCTGGCGACCGTAATGGAGCACCTTCTCGGCCCGGATGATGCGCGAATTCTGCTCAATGCGATAGGTCTCGCCAATCATGTCGCCGAGGTTGTTGCAGATGTACTCCATGACGAAGAACGGCCGGCCGCGCTCGTCCTGGTCGAAATCGTGCGCCGTGACCAGGAAGGGCTGGTTGAAGGCGGCCATGGTCCGGGCCTCGGAGGTGAAGATCTCGCGCAGCCGCTCCATGCCAAGGATCTCTTCCAGCAACTCGCTCGGGTCGAGCAGCTTGATGGCCACCACCTTGTCGATCACTGGCGCCAGCCCCTTGTACACCGACCCCATGCCGCCCTTGCCCAGGCGACGGATGATCTCGTATCGGCCGATTTTTTTCATACTGTCACCCAGCAAGCCGCCGTCCGTTGACAGCGGGGAAATGCCGCTCCTCGAGCAGGCGGATGGTGGTCGCGACGTCGTAGGCCACGGCCCGCACCTCGGCGACCAGCGATTCGGTGTCCCAGAGCAGGTACTTGGCCTGGCGGCTGATGCTGTCGCGCGGCTGGCCGACGCTGCCCGGCATGAGGATGTACCGGCTCGCTGGATCGAGTTGGTGTCGCCCCAGCCCGAGCTTGCGCCGGCATGGCGGTGTGCGGCCGTCCGACTTGAACAGGTCGAGGCCATGGGTGTGGCCGGCGCAGCAGAGTTGTTCCGGGTAGGCGGCGAACAGTCGCGCAAGCCGGGTGGCCGAGGGCGAAAACAGGTACACAGTCATGGAGTCGGGCGGGCAACCATGCACCAGACGGATGCCTTGGTGCACAAGCGCAGGCGGCAACTGTCCCAGCCACGCAAGCGAATCCGCGCTCAAGAGATCGCGGGTCAGGCTGAGCGAGACCCGGGCCGACTCCTGCATGCGCTGGTGATAGCTGCGGCTGAACAGGGCCAACTCGTGGTTGCCCATGACCGAGACCACTCCCTGCTGTCGCAGGACGCGGACAACCTCCTCCGGTTCCGGGCCGTAGCCGATGTTGTCGCCCAGCGACAGAACCTCGTCCGCGCCGATTCGGGCTAGATCGGCAAGCACTGCCTGCAAGGCCTGGAAGTTGCCGTGGATATCGGCGAGGATTGCCATTCGCACCGTTCTCGAGCCCTTTCAGCGGCCCAGACCGTGCAGCAGCACCGGCGAACCGATGCGCAATCCGGCCTCGGGAAATCGGTCCCGCAGGTGCTGGCGCACTGTGGTGCATTTGACGACAAAGAGAAAGAAGATCGGCGCCCGTACCTCGGAGAGGCACTCGAAGTTGCCCATGCCCTTGGCAACTATCAACTCAGCCGAGGTGAAGCGGCGACGGAACTCGTCGCTGCACAGCGAAAGCACCGTGCCGGGGATGTCGGCCCCGTTGGCGATCACCGGGCAGACCTGATCTAGACCGCAGGCGGCCGCGTCCGCCAGGGTGGCGTCGTTGATGATCGGGTGCTGCCGCACCGCCGCGGTCACGGTGCAGCCGCACGCGAGCAGCTGCTCGATCAAGAGCTTGTCGAAAACAATTTCGCCGCAGTTGTCGGCCAGGTAGAGAATGTCTGGCCGGGTGGCGAGCCGGTCCAGCAGGGCCTGATAATCGTTGATCGCAAACGTTTGGCGACAGGAGGCGAGGATGGCGTCACGATCCAGCAGGTGCTGGGAGCCGTAGTCGAGCACATTGGCGCCGATGGCGAACTGCACCGCCGCCAGCAGGGGATCGGGTTCGGCGGCGATCAATTCCCGCGCCCGCGCCTCCAGATCCAGGGCAAAGCGGTTACTTTCCGCCTTCTCGGCGGCAAAGGGATCGGCCACGCCGGTGCGGCGGGCGATCAGGCGGTAGTAGTGCACCGCGTTTTCCGGCGGCGACAGCAGCGGATCAAACCCGGCGAGCATCCCTCCCACCTCGGCGGTGATCCGCCAGTGCAGTTCCCTGTCGTCCGAGCTGCGCCGGACCGTGGCCAGGGCCTGACGGAGAAAGCAGACAAGACAGTCGTTCGCGGTTCGCATCAGGGCCTCCTGCCGCCAGTCTGCTTAAGCAGATAGTCGTGGCGGACGTTGCCGAGGGCGGCAAAGATGCGCTCCCGCGAGCCGGGAATGCAGCGGTAGATATACTCGGCCAATTCGTGGATCTCGCCGCGCCGGGTGTGCTCGGACAGCGGGCAGGCCGAGCGGATGGGCTCAATCCCGGCCTCGCGACCGACCTGTTCGATATCTTGTTTGTCGAGGTAGCTGAGTGGCCGGATCAGAGTCAGGCGGCCGTCGAAGAGATCCTGGCGAGGCGACATGGTGCTGATATTGCCGGCGCAGGTCAGGTTGAGGAGAAAGGTTTCGATGATGTCGTCGCGGTGATGTCCCAGTGCTATCTTATTGCAATCAAGGGTGCGGGCATGCTCAAACAACTGGGTGCGGCGGGAGCGGGCGCAACGGAAGCAGAGATCGTGGCCGGACTGGGCCGCCTGGGCATCAGGCCGCCAGAGGGCCGGCAGGATGTCAAGTTTCACCCCCCAGGCGGCAAGCGTGTCAGCAAGCGTGTCGGCAACCGTGTGTGCCGCCTCGCCCACGTTCTGCTCCCCGGCCTCCATATCCACATGCGCCGCCAGGAGCTGATAGTCAATCGGGGCCTTAGCCCGCCACAGCTGCAGTATCCGCAGCAGCACCAGGCTGTCGACGCCGCCGGACACCGCCACCAGCACCCGGTCGCCGTCGGCCAGCATGGAGTAGTCGTGCATGGCCCGGCCGACGCGCCGGTTCACATCCCTTGTCAGTCGCACCCTGGCCGCCCGACGACCGCGCCGCGTGTGCCGATCAGGTGATCAGCGTTCAGGAAAATAGGCGCACTGCCCCAGCTTGGCCTTCAGCCCCTCGCGCATCAACTGCTCGGCGGTAATCCAGGAAAAGCCCCGGTTGCTCGCCTTGTTGAACGACAGCAGGTTGTCCATGACCGATTCCTGCTTCTCGTCAAAGCGGCCGCGGCAGAGCACCCGGCCCTCGCCCACCTCGTAGAGCCGATAGTCAAAGGTGACCGCGGCCGGCTCCTTGACCCCGTACTGGCCGCCAACCCGGTCGGCATAGCGACTGAC
>CAZFPV010000271.1:0-3512 GCA_964521155.1 uncultured Desulfobulbus sp.
GAACCACCCGTCCGGATGAGGGTCGGGCGGGCAGCCGACGCATTCGGTGCGGATGCGGGCGTCAATGGTGCGGGCAAAGGCGGGGTACTCGACCATGCCAGCAGATTTGCATGGATAGTCGGGTAGCCCTTTGCGCTTGCGCGCCGCCTGGACCCGGCAGTCGTTCATATAGAAGATAAGGCAATGCTCGTCCACGATCTCGATGGACTGGGTGTTGATAAAGGCGTACATGCGCAGGGAAAGCGCCTGCTGCAGGGCCGCTATGCCGCCCTGTTCGGGCAGGTTGAGCAGTCGTTTGATCCTCGCGGCCTCGTAGGGCGAGTAGCGGGTCCAGCAGGTGTCGTTGCACCGCTTGGCATCGCCCATGCCGAACCGTTTTTCCACAGCCTGGAACCAGATGCCGTCGTTGGCCAGCCAGTTGATGCTCAGCTTCTCGATCAGATCAAGCAGGGCCTCGCGCGGCAGTGCCTTGAGGGCAGCGGGCGCGCCGTTCTCGACCGCAAAGCCGAGCGTTTTGCCGAGCCGGTCCATCTGGTTGCCCAGGCTGGCCTGCCAGACCTCGTCCTCCACGGCCAGAGCCTGGTCCAGGCCGACCTGGTGTTCGACCTCGGCCAGCCACAGGCCGTAATGGACCATGGTCCGGCGAAATCCATCCATGACGATCCGGACCAGCATCTCCTGGTCGGCCTGGGCGACAATCTCGTTGCTTTTCTGCATCCGCTCCCCCTTGGTGATGGTGTGGTTGTACCGGCCGGGTTGTCACTCGCCGCCGGCCGGGCAATCATATTCGATCACAAGCATTTGAGCCAGCCGATTCCCCACGGGCAGTGGCCACAGGGCACACGGCTGCCGTAGCAGTCGTGCATGTCCAGGATGTTGGCGTTGACCAGGTCGCCGCAGGGGGCCGAGGTGCAGCTGAAACAGTCGGTGTAGTCGTATCTGCCTGCCTCGTCGCGGAAGGCGGCAAAATCGGCGCCCTGCCAGATGGCTGCAAGCGGCGCCTCGCCGATCCAGCCAAAGGAGCGCTCCGCCACCTGAATTGCTATTCGGTTGACCATGGCGGGAGAGGCATGCCAGAGAAAATGGCAGGGCGTGACCCGGCCGTGCACATCAATGCACACCGCCCGGTTCTCGATAAACGGACAGGAGCGGTTCTGGCCACGGAGGGCGCGCAATGGCGGCAGGTCGAGAGATATCCCAAGTTCCATTGCCCGCTGTCCAGCTGCCCGGAAAACCGCCTCGACCTCGTCCGTGTCCCGGCCCCTCCAGGCAATCAGATTGTCGAGATGAACGGATATATCCCGCTGCCGCGCCTCCCGCGCCATGGTCTCGCCGATGGTCAGGAGCAAGTCGTCCGTGGGTCGCTTGATAAAGCGGAGCCGGGCCGCTTTCAGGTCGGCCAGGTCAAGTCCCTGCACCTTGGCCTCGGCCTGATGGCGGGCAAAGAGGTGCGTAGCCTCGTCGCTGCTTGGATTGAACAGGCTCTGTCCGCTCAGGCCACCGTCATAGGCAAAGAGGTGGCTGACAATGAGGAAATCGACGCCGCGGTCATGTGCCCAGTCGATCAAGGCCGGCAGCTGACGGAAATTCTCCGTCTGCAGCACAATCTCTACCCCCGTCCGCACCGGCAGGCCGGTTGCCTCTTTTGCCTCTGCAAGGTGTCCGAGGGCTCGTTCCACCGCGGCCAACTGGTGGCCATCTCGTCCTGGTCCGCCGTCCTTTTCCAGCCGCAGATCGTCCAGCGACAGGCAGAGTACATTCAGCCCGGCAGTGATCAGCCGTTCGCCGCGATCCCGGTTGAGCAGCAACCCGTTGCTTTGAAAGCCAATGTGGCCCTCCGGAGGCATCTTCTTGCGGGCCAGGGCGATCATGGTTTCCAACTCGGGGTGGAGCAGCGGTTCGCCAAGGCCGTTAAGCACCAGCATCCGGGTCCTGGCAAGCGAGGGTAGCAACCTCTGGAACAGGTCCAGCGGCAGGTCGGCCTCGGCGATAGCGCTGCCCTCGGCAAACTTGGGGCACATGGGGCAACGCAGGTTGCACCGGGTGGTGACCTCGAGGTAGATCTTGTCGGGCGCAGGAGTCATCATGAGGCGTGCACAGAGGCGGTCAGCTAGCCTGGACCATGGCCAGCAGTGGCTGGGCTATGAAGTAGAGTCCCATTGCACCGATGCCGACTCCGGCGATCTTGCGAAACAGGCTGCTGCCCTGTTGCCAGGCACTGTTCTCGAGAAAGCGCTTGACCAGGGCGGTGGAACTGCCGGCCATGGCGATGGGGATGCAGTGGCCAACGCCGAAGAGGACGATGAATACGATGCCGGTCAGTACCTGCTTCTGTACCGTGATGATGGCCAGGATCGGGGCGATGAAACCAAATGTGCAGGAACCAGACAGGATGCCGTAGGCCAGACCGAGGACAAAGGCTCCGGGCAACCCCCTGACCTTGATTCGGGTCATGAGCCCGCCCGAGAGACCGCAGGCGGAAACGCCAAGAATCTCAAGCGCCACCCAGACCAGCACCACGCCAACAACAATACTCATGTACGGCCCGACATCTCCCAGCGTCCGGCCCAACAGGGTGCAGAGTACGCCGATGGCCGCAATGGTCAGAAAAAGTCCAACCGTGAAGGCCACCGCGTAGAGTGCTGCCCCCCGGCCGGCAACCTTCTTGTCCTGGCCAGCTACATAGCCGACGATGAGCGGGATCGAAGCCATGTGGCAGGGGCTGAACAGGACGCTGACCATGCCCCAGAGAAAACAGCCAAGGCCTCCGAGCAGGAGACCCTGGCTCATCCAGGCATTAATAGCGAGAAAGAGCTGATCCACGGTCTACTTGACCCCCAGTCTGGCAAGGGTGGCGATAATGGACTGCTTGTCGAGAAAGCCCTCGTGCCGGCTGATTTCCTTGCCCTGGGCATCGTAGAAGATCTGGGTAGGAATGGCCCGGATGCCATACTGCTGGCCAGCCCCGGGATTTTTCCAGACATCGATGAAGATTACCGCGGCCCGCCCCTGGTATTCCTTTTCCAGTTCCACCATGATCGGCGCCATCATCTTGCAAGGGATACATTCCTTGGCGCCCAGATCAACCATGGTCACCATCCCGGCCACGGGCGCCTGCGGCATGGACTCGGCATGGGCGTCCGCAGCATCGTCGGGTTTGAGCAGGACCGAGGCGACCAGGATGAAAAAGGCCGCGACCAGGCCGCTGATAATTGTCTTGTTCACGCGCTGCCCTCTGTTCACAGAAAAAGTTTGGCCTTGTCGATGACCGCGGCAATGGATTCGCGGTTGACTTGGGTCTTGCCTTTCTCGAAGCCGAGATCGCTCAGGCGCAGGTGGTTGGCCCGGGCAAAGCCGGCGACATCAAGTGTCTTGCGGGTGCAGTCGAGCGGACAGCCGTCAATGGCCAGGATCGATCCGGCTGCCTCGGTAGATTTCATGATACCGCTCACCCGGCCGCCTATCCCGGCCAGGCAGAACATCAGGCCGGCGCCGTCGTGGGTCAGCTTGCG
>CAZFPV010000272.1:0-3509 GCA_964521155.1 uncultured Desulfobulbus sp.
GGGCGTAGACCCGGCCCATGATCCCCTGCAGGGAGGGAAACTCACCGACCATGGCAGTCAGCAGATCGGCCTTGGCCAGCAGCGCCGCCCGCCCGGCCTCATCTTTCAGTTCGGGCGCGATCCGGGCGGCAAACCCCTGCGCCAGGGCGGCGATGCGCTCGCTCTTGGCCCGCATGGTACCGAGCCGGTTCTGGAAGACGATGCCGTCCAGTTCCTTGCAGCGATCGGCCAAGGGTCGCTTGCGATCCTCGTTAAAAAAGAACAACCCATCCTCGAGCCGCGCCCGCAGGACCCGCTCATGGCCGCTGGCTGCGAGCTGCAGGTCGTCGATGCGGGTGTTGTTGACCGCCACGAAGTGCGGTATCAGGGCGCCATCGGCCCCGGCCACGGGAAAATACTTCTGGTGCTCGCGCATGGAGGTCACCAGGGCCTCTTGGGGCAGTTGCAGGAACTTGCGGTCAAACCGACCGCAGATGCCGAAGGGGTGCTCAACCAGGTTGGTGACGATGTCCAGGAGCCCCTCGTGCAGCACCGGATGCGCACCGGGTTCCTGCACGCTCTCGCGCACGGCCCGCTGCACCTCGTCCACCACCCGGGTCCGTCGCTCCTGCGGATCGACCACCACGAAGCGCTCGGCAAGTCCCTTTCGGTAGGCCTTGACGCCGTCCACCTCGAAGACCGCCGGCGCCAGGAAACGATGCCCTTTGGTGGTGCTGCCGCAGACATTGCCCTCAAAGGCAAGCGGGATGGTCTTGCCGCCGTACAGGCCGAGCAGCCACTGGATTGGCCGGGCAAAGGTCATGGTGTAATCGGCCCAGCGCATGGACTTTGGAAAAACGATATCCCGCACCAGCGCCTCGAGCAAGCCTGGCAGCAGGGTCATGGTCTCCTGCCCCTGGACGTCCTCGACGGCCACCAGGTATTCGCCCTTGGGCGTGGACGCCACGGTCAACTGTTCCGGCTCGAGTCCCTTGGAACGGGCAAAGCCGATGGCCGCTTTGGTCAGCTTGCCCTCGGCGTCCATGCCGGCCGCCTTGGAGGGGCCGACGTGTTCCTGGCGGCGATCGGGCTGCCTGCCTGCAAGCCCGTCGACGACCAGGGCCAGACGGCGGGGCGTGCCGAAGGTGTGGACCGCGGCAAAGACCAGACCGAGATCCTGAAGTTTTCTGGCTGCGTTGGCCGCCATGGAGTCGAGGGCCGGCTGAATGTAGCCGGCGGGAATTTCTTCTGTTCCAATCTCAAAGAGAAGTTCGCTCATCGCAGTCCGTTCCATTTGAATTTATGACAGTGCAGGCGGCACACGCGCCTACGCCCCTTCGCTGTGGGCGGGAACCGGCCCACAGTGGCTATCCTGGCCGGTTTCCATCGGTTCGGGCCATTCCGAGGAGGCAAACGCTGAATACCCGCTGGACATATTTTTCACAACAACTTTGTACCAGCGGAACGACTCGCTCGCGGCCAGGGTCTCGCCGATCGCGCGGCACATGGCTTCCACCGATTCCGGGCGCTCCTGTTCCCGGGCGGCGCCCCGCTCGACCAGATCGATCAGGTCCTCGATCCAGAGAAACCGGTTCATCCGCACCATCGCGGTCACCATGCCCCAGAGGCCGGTGGCTGGTTTGATCGCCCCACCCGGCAACCGACCAACGGCCAGCGGCACGGGCACATCGACCTCGACCGCAAGATCAAGCGTCTCGGCCAGGGAACCATGCAGTCGGCATTCGTAGCGTTTGATGCCGGGAACGGCCCCTGACCTGGCACTCTGAAGGAAGTAGGGAAAGGCCATCTCCAGATGGGCGGCTTCGGCCTCCAGCCGTGATTTCATCGCTTCCAGAATCAGGTGGAAGGTGCGCAGGTTGAATTCCCCGTGGAAACGGTTGAGGATCTCGACGAACCGGCTCATGTGCGTCCCCTTGAACCGGTGCGGCAGATTGACGTACATGTTCACCCGGGCCACGGTGTGCTGGGTCTTGCGTTCCTTGTCGAGGACGATGATCGGGTAGGTGATGGTCTTGACGCCGACCTTGCGGATGCTGATGCGGCGGGAATCGTGCAGGCTCTGTATATCTTTCATGGGGCGCCGGAGAGCCGAGAGCGCCTGGCGGTGAAGGCGGACCGGGCGGCCCTCCTTCGCCGGCGGCGGGGAGATTCAGGCGAGGAACTGGCGGACGGTCGCCTTGAGTTCATCCATATTGGCGGATTTGACCACATAGGCCTCGGAGGCCCAGGAACCGAAATCCTGCTTGTACTCCTGGTAGGCCGAACTGAGGATGACCGGCAGGGTGGCACGCATCTCCTTCATCTGCCGCAGCACCTCGATGCCGTTCATGCCCGGCATGTTGATATCCAGGATCACCAGATCCGGCGGGTTGTCCCGGAATTTGGCCAGGGCCTGCTCGCCATTCAGCGCCGCATCGACAATATAGCCCTCGTCTTCAAACTCTTCACGGTAGAGCAGTTGGATGCCGTCCTCGTCATCGACCAGCAGTATGCGTTTCTTGTCCATAACGGCGCCTCCTACAGTTGCACCTCGCGGAGGTACCTGCAGGTCTCCTCCGGCGGCATGGGATTGATGTAGAACCCGGTGCCCCACTCAAATCCGGCTATCGAGGTCAGTTTGGGCACGATCTCGAAGTGCCAGTGGTAGTGCTCCAGTGGCCCGGAGCGCAGCGGCTGGGTGTGAAGCACGAAGTTGTAGGGCACATTGGGGATGCAGCCGTCCAGCCGCAGCAAGGTCTCGGAGAAGATCCCGGCCAGGGCCGAGAGCGAGGCCTCGTCCTGGTCGATGTAGGAGGAGTGGTGAAACCGGGGCATGATCCACATCTCGAACGGCGAGCGCGGGGCAAAAGGCGTCAGGGTGAGGAAATGGCTGTTCTCGCAGACCACCCGCACCTTCTGCTGCAGTTCCTGTCGGATAATGTCGCAAAAGATGCAGCGGTCCTTGTATTTGAAATAGGACAGACTGCCGTCCAGTTCCGAGGTGACCATCCGGGGCAGGATGGGCAGAGCCACCAGCTGGGAGTGCGAATGCTCCAGAGAGGCCCCGGCCGCCTTCCCGAAGTTCTTGAACACGACCACGTAGTTGAAGCGGGGGTCCTTGGCCAGATCGCGGATGCGGTCGCGATAGGCGCGGAAGGTCAGCGCCATGCGATCGGGCGACAGATGGGAGAAGCGCTCGTGGTGATGGGGGGTCTCGATGATGACCTCGTGGGCGCCGATGCCGTTCATCCGGTCATAGAGCCCTTCTCCCTGCTTGTCGAGGTCGCCCTCGATGATCAGGGCGGGGTATTTGTTGGGCACCACCCGCAGCTGCCAGCCCCCGGTATTGGGGTACCCGCCCCACTCACGGCCGTAAACGAGCACCTCTTCCGGAGTGGTCTTTTCGTTGCCCGGACAGAGGGGGCAGAACCCACCCTTGACCTTGAACTCCTCGATCAGAAAATCGGTCGGCCGTTTGCCCCGTTCCTGGGCAATGATGATCCAGCGGCCAAGGATTGGATCTTTCCTCA
>CAZFPV010000273.1:0-3500 GCA_964521155.1 uncultured Desulfobulbus sp.
TCGCTTCGACGCCATCAGCATGAACCACTTCACCGACGCCCAGATCATGGGCCAAGTGGACACCATGCTCGAGACCGCGCCGGAATCGAAGATCCTGGCCTTTGCCTGCAACTGGTGCTCGTACGCCGGGGCCGACTACGCCGGCGTCAGTCGGCTGCAGTACCCGGCCAATGTGCATCTGATTCGGGTGATGTGCTCGGGCCGGGTGGACGAGAAATTCATCTGGGAAGGATTCCGCCAGGGCGCGCCGGTGGTGTTGGTAAGCGGCTGCCATATCGGCGACTGCCACTACATCGACGCCAACCACTGGACCGAGAAGCGGGTGGCCCGCATCCACAAGAAGATGGAAAAGATCGGCCTGCGTCCGGAACGGCTGCAACTGGAGTGGATCAGCGCCGCCGAGGGCATCCGTTTCGCCGAGACCATGCGGCGGATGGAATCCCTGCGCCGGAGCGTCACCGCTGAGGAGATCGCCGAGACGATCAACACCTTGAGCAAGCTCTGATCAGGGGACAACAGCAAGAACAAAGGCCGAGTCTCACCAGACCCGGCCTTTGTTGTGCTCGTTCCGCTCGGCCAATCTCCAGGCCAGCCCTCCCTTCTGCCGGCTTGACTTTTGCGCTGATTTCCGACAGTATGCGAGGCATGAAACGAAAACCAGCGGACAAGCCCCTCCTCATCGTCGACGACAACCCGGTTATCGTCCGGCTGCTGGGGTCGATGCTGGTCCGCGAGGGCTATCAGGTGGTCGAGGCAAGCGGCGGCAGGGAGGCGCTCGACCTGGTCGATTCGATCCTGCCGGAGCTGATCCTGCTCGACATTGACATGCCAGGCGTTTCCGGTCTCGAAACCTGCCGCGCCATCAAAGCCAACGCCCGCACCGCCGACATCCCCGTCATCTTTGTCACCGCCAGCGATGACAAGCAGGACATCGTCGCCGGCTTCGCCGCTGGGGCGCAGGATTACATCGTCAAACCCTCGACCAAGGAAGAACTGCTGGCCCGGGTCCGCACCCATCTGGCCCTGTGCCGGTCGCAGCAGGAGTTGAAGGCCAGCCGGGCCCGGTACCGCGACCTGTCCTACCGGGACGACCTGACCGGGTTCCACAACACCAGGTTTCTCTACAAGAACCTGGAAACACAGCTGGAAAAGCATCCGGAACGGCCGCTTTCGGTGGTTTTCATCGACATCGATCGGTTCAAGCAGGTGGTCGACACCCACGGCCACCTCAACGGCAGCCGAGCCATCGCCGAACTGGCGGCGGTGATCAAGCCCCTGCTGCCGAAAGAGGGCTTCGGCGTCAGCTACGGCGGCGACGAGTTCGTGCTGGTGCTGCCCGGCTGCGACAGTGCGGTGGGCAGGGAACTGGCCGAACGGTTCCGCGAAGCCATTGCCGCCAACCGCTTTCTCACTGCCCAGGATCTCTGTCTCAGCCTCACCGTCAGCAGCGGCGTGGCCGCCTACCCCGAGGACGCCCGCAACATGGTCGATCTGCTCGGCAACGCCGATCACGCCCTCTTTGCCTCCAAACGACTGGGCAGGAACACGGTCGTCTGCTTCGCCGCCATGCCCGCCGAGCCGCCGGCGGAATCGCTCTTGGATGACTGCCGCCGCTGAGCAGCGGCCATCTCGCCTGGCCCGTTCAGGCAATTCACCACAAAAAAAACCGGGTCAATGACCCGGCTTTGTATTTGCCGCACCCCATATTCTGCACCTGTCAACCCGACAGGAAGCCGCCGTCTTGACGGCTGTTACTGCTTGTCCGTTGGCACGGAACGGATGTCGAGCCGGTACAGGGTGGTGGTGTTGCTGCTTTCATTAGCCACGGCCAGCCAGCAGGAACCGTCCGGCTGCTCATAGGCCAGGAGCCCTTCCGGCGACCGGTCGCCTTTGTGAGACAGAAAGCCGAGAAATGTTGGCGACGCGGGCCTGGTGACGTCAAAGGCCATGATGCCGCTGGCCCGCTCCAACCCAAGAAAAACCAGGGTATTGCCGTGTACCTTGAGCAGGGCGAGGCCCTCCGGCTTGGGCCCCTTGTTGTCGCTGCGGTCGTCTTCCAGCAGGTCCGGCCTGTTCTTAAGCAGATAACGCTCAATGAAATCGCCGCTGTCCCAGAGCAGCGCTCCGTCGCCATCCCGGATGGACAAGGAGCGGGCGCCATAGGCATACAAGGCGTCATGGTCGCCGTCTCCATCCCTGTCACCGTCAAAGAAGGACACCTTCAACCGGCCGAGTCGTTCATCCGCCCGGAGCTTGTTCGCGTTGGGAAAGGCTAGGGCATCCAGGGTTAGTTCGCTCACTCGCCGTTCTTCCTCCCTCCCATCGCCCTCGTTGGCGGTCACCAGGCAGGTCTTGCCACCGACCTGATAGGCGGCGATGGCGTCGGGCATGTAGAACCCCCGCACCGGCCATGGTCGGATGTTGCCCTGTTGCCCGTCCCTGTCCGAGGCGTCGAGGCCGTTTCCCTCGAGTTGATGATCCTTGCTGCCCAGGGGCAGCAGCCCGGTCACCCGTTCGTTGTCCAGATCGACGACGGCCACGGTGTTGTTTTCCTGCAGCGATGCATAGAGAGTGCGGCCATCGGGGGAAACGGCGAGATATTCGGGCTCCAGGTCCCGGGCCGCCTCCCGCTCCGGGGCGAGGCGGACCCCCTTACGTCGCAGTTGCGACTCCTGCCCGGTGTAGCTATCAAACGAAACGAAGGACACCTGATACCGCGCATCGATCAGGCTGATTGAACCAACCGGATCAACCCGGCCGTCCTTGGATGGCTCCCCCTCGTTGGCCACCAGGAGACGGCCATCAGGGGTGAAGACGACCATATCCGGATTGGCGCCAACAACCACTTCGCGCAGTTTCGTGCCGCTGGTGCTGAAAAAGATCACCTTGCCCGGGTCGGTGTGCACGGGTGCAGTTATGGCCACGGCGGCCCTGTCCGCCTTGATGGCAATCGAATTGGGCGTGCCATGCGGACGCAGATCAATGGTTTTGACCAGGCGTCCCCTGCTGTCCAGGATGTCGACGCCGCCAGTTCCCACTACCCAGAATCGACCGTGTTCATCCCGTGCGAGAATCTCCGCCTTTTTCGCCGCGCTCTTGCTGCGGTGGGCGTGTGTCCACTGATGCTGCCAGGTCAGCGTAACCTGACCGGCCAGAGCCGACTGAGCAATGAGGCAGGCCAAGCCCAGAAGAAACGCTGCATACTGTGGTTTCATGACACGCTCTCCCCTCGTTGCCGCCCCGGACCGGGTATAGTCGAAACAGCGCGGCAGGGGCGACCATGGCTGCCGCGTCATGGTCTACACCATAGACATGGCAGCCGGGAAAAGCAGCCCTGATCCAGATCGAAAGGATGCCGCTGCGGGCGCGAGGCGAAGATACGCCCGCCGGAGGAGCGGTGCGGAGGAGTTGCAGGAATCCCTGTCAGACCGGCAGGATGGCGTACAGGACAGCGGCGATCACCATGCACACCGGGATGGTCAGCACCCAGGCCATGACGA
>CAZFPV010000274.1:0-3474 GCA_964521155.1 uncultured Desulfobulbus sp.
GGATCTCATACCCGGTCGGCAAGAAACCGGTCGACTTGCCCGAGGATGTAGCTGCGCTGGCCCTGAAGGAAGGATGGGCAGTGGACATGAAGGAGGTCAAGACCGCACCTGAAAACAAAGCGGTGCCGTCGGCCCCGGAGAACAAACAGCAGTCTCTCATCGGCGCCCCGCCTGACACCGACAGCAGCCAGCAGACCGAGGGCCCAGAGAGCGCCTGACCCCATGGACACCGAACTGGTCACCGGCCCTGCCACCTTCCCTGTTACCGCCGCAGAACTGCGCCGGCACGTATGGACTGTCCACGAAAGGGAGTCCGGAGACGACACCTACTTCGAGGAGCTGATCGAAAGTGCGACTGATCAGGTCGAACGAGATACTGGCCGCAAGCTGGTGTCTCAGGTGTGGCGCGGGTACCTCGATTCCTGGCCGGCTGCAAGAGTGGGTATCGAGTTACCGTTCGGCAAAGTGACGGCAGTGACCAGATTCAACTGGCTGGGTTCGGACGCAGTGGACCACACTCTGGTGGAGAACACCCACTTCGCCTGCTCGCTGACGGGGTACTGGCCCAAGGTGGTTCCGTGTGATAGCTGGCCGTCTGGATCCCTGTTCGTGGTCGATCCAATCCGGATCGAATTCCGAGCCGGGTTCGGCGAGGCCAAGGATGTGCCTCCGGCCCTGCGGCACGCAATCAAGATGCTGGCCGCGCACTGGTACCAGAACCGCGAGATCGTTCGGGTTGGCAACATCGTCAGCCCGTTACCGATGGCTTATAAGAACCTGATTTCAGAAATGAGGATCCGCGGTGTCTGATCTTGTGCGGGTTTCTGTCGATCTCTCCGGGGTCAACCAGGCGCTGGATCGCCTTGGCCGTGCAGCCCTTGATTTCAGCCCGGCCATGCGTCGGATTGAGAAAGAAGTCATCGCACCACTGATCGGGCCGGCCTGGCAAATTTCCGGGTTGATCGCCAGAAGCGGGGCCCTGCGCAACGCGGTCACCCCATGGAGCGGGAAAAGATCGGCCGGCGTCACCCTCCGTGCCGGGCGAGGTTCCTATGACAAGGAGTTGGTCCACGCCAAGGCGGCGACCCATACCTTTGGCCGCGAGAAGTGGTCGAACAAGCAGGGATATCGTCGCTCGAAATATAGAGGCCGTAAAAAACGGTACCTCCTGAAGAAGAAGCGCCGCTCGCCCTGGGGTGACATCCCGGCCCGGCCATTCTTCCCCAAGGAGTCCACCCTGCTGCAGTTGCAAGGCAGGATGGAAGAGATCATCCAGGAGCATCTCCATGCTGCAACTCTGTGAACAGGCCGAAGCGATCCTGGAAAAGCTGAAAGCCATCCAGGGCCTCGCCCAGGTCGAATACCTCGACTCGGCCGACGACATGGACGACAGGCCTTCCCGGATGCCGGCGGCAGCGCTGGTGCTTGGTCAAGCCGTGCCTGGAGGTCCGGAGAACATGACCACCACGGTGAAGGTCACCTGGGTGGTGTTCGTCAAAGGCAAGAACCTGACCGGCCCCTCGGGACTGCTGGCCATGACCGATTTGGTTCTTGGCGCCTTGAGTGGGTTCCAGGCCCTGGCCGGGACGCGGCCCCTGGCGCCGGCTGGAGTCGAACTGCACGACCGAAACGGCGAGGTCGCCATCTACGCCATTGCATTCCAATCCATCCAGCGGGCGGTCATTCACTGGACCAGCCGCACAACCTGAAGAGGTTTTCAATTATGAGCGCACCATTTTCTTTCATCGGCACCTCCAACATCTACATCGACGTCCTCACCGACGAAGGCGTGGCCACCGGCCTCCAGCTCAAGGGCAACTGCCCGGAGCTGAACATCAAAACCGACTCCGAGCGCAAAGAAATGACCGGATCCGGCCGGGACAATTATGGCCAGGTCATTGCCTCGGTCACTATCCCCAAACCGGCATCGCTTTCATTCACCCTGAATGAAGTCGACCAGGACATGTTCGCCATGGCGTTCTTCGGCAGCAATGCCGTGTTCTCCCAGGCTGCCTCAACCCTGACCGATTCGCCGGTGATCACGGTGGCGGACAAGTTCGTTGAGATCGGCAAGATGAACCTGAGCAGCGTAGTCGTCAAGAACGAGGCTGGCTCAACGACCTATGTGGCCGGTACCGACTATGAGGTCAACCCCCGTCTGGGCCTGATCAGGGCGCTGTCCACCGGAGCCATCCCGGCCGCGGCCACCGTCCATGTCAGCGCCACGGTCGGGGCGATCACCGGCACCACGATGAAGGCGATGACCAAAAGTAACGTCCGGGTCCGCCTGCTGATCGATGGCAAGAACCAGTCCGATGGTCGCGACTTCAAGCTGGACGTCTTCCGTGCCCGCCTGGCGCCGTCCGGTGACCTGGCCGTCCAGGGTGCGAACTTCATGGAAGCCAAATTCGAAGCCACCCTGGAGACACCCAGCGGCAAGGACACCCCGTTTGAGCTCATCTTCCTGAGCTGAAACTGATCTGATCCGAGGTGATAGGGATGCGGAAAGAAGAAACCATCGTCATCAACGGCAAGGAGGTCACGGTCAGGGAACTGACCGTGACCCAGGTCGACAGCCTGATGCGGTTGCCGTCTCGGGCGCCGCTCGCTGTTGAGCTGCTGATTGATACCCCGATCCTGGCCGAGGCGGTTTGCATGGCCACAGGACTGACCGAGGAAGAAATCAATGGTCCGCTCTCCCCGAGCGAGGCCTGCGAGTTGTGGGCGGCCGTGGCCAGGGTGAACGATTTTTTATCCCGACTGGTGGAACGACTCGGCGCAGCGGCGGGAAAACTGCTGGATCCATCCGGTCAGCAGCCTGCACCCTCATCCGACACGGGCACGTAACCGCCTGCGAATATGGCTGGTCGTTCTTCATGGACGCCCTCGACGAGCTGCGCGAGGCGATAACCGCAGGCAACGGGAAAAAGTAAGGCAATGGCACAAAAAGCATCTCTGGAATTCATGGTGGCGGTCGATGGCGGCCAGGTCGAGAGCGATCTGGACCAGGTCAAGGCCGCGTTTGTTTCCGCCACTGCCGGGATCAATGCAAGCCTGTCGTCGATCAAAGGGTTTGCCGATCTCAAGCGGCAGACCGAGGACACGACCAAGGCCTATGAAGCGGCCCAGCGCAAGGTCGCCGAGCTGGCCAGGGAGGTCAAGGCAGGCGTGGGTGGTGGCCAGCTCGCCCACGACCTCGACGCGGCGAGAATCTCGGCCTCCCAGTTGCAGGCCGCTCTGAGCAGTCAGCAGGAAAATCTCCAACGGCTGAAAGGCTATGTCAAGGACACGGCTGCGGAATATCGCGCGGCGGGGGAAGCTTTTAGAGATCTCAAGGAAAATCAGAGCAGCGAAGCCGCCGCGATCCAGCGCGCCAAGGCCAATTACGAATCGCTTGGGGCTGCACTCAAGTGGACCAAGGAAGAGTATGCCGCCATCAAAGGGCGGGTAAAAGAGACGGCGGGGGCATACGGG
>CAZFPV010000275.1:0-3462 GCA_964521155.1 uncultured Desulfobulbus sp.
TGATCAGGCTGTCGCCCAATCCTGCCAGGGTGGCCTGATCCAGGCCGTGGCCGGCGGGCGGACGGAGGACCACATCGACGCAATGGGCCGCTGACGGCTGCTGGTGATAGTCGGCGGCGACAACGAGCCGGCCGGCAAAAAGATCGAACAGGGATTGCCGGCCTGTGTCGCAGTCGCACAGGGTGCGAAACAGGCCATCGAAAACCAGAAACATGCCCAGTGCCCCGGCATCGACCACACCCGCCTGACGAAGGTCGGGCAGGGTCACCGCCGTCCGGGCCACCGCTTCGGCCAGGGCGGCGAGGAGGGCAGGGCAGTGCTCCCGGTCGATGGGCATGCGGTGAAGGACCTCTGCCAGGACATCGAAGACATCCAGCATGGTCCCGGCCTGGGGTGCTGCCACCGCCCGCCAGGCCTGGGCGCGGCCCTCTTGTGCCCGCGCGGGCAGATCAGCGGGGGTTGTCGCCAAGATCAGAGGGTTGAAAAAGGCCACGGCAATGTTGCCGGAGTTGCCCATGGCGGTGCGGACCAGGCGGGCGGCCGTCGCTGTCCTGTCCTGTCCCAATCCGCGCAGCGGCGCAAGACTCACGCGCAGATTGGCCCCGGTGTCGCCGTCGGCCACCGGAAAGACGTTGATCCGATCGAGCAGGTCGGCCCGGCCGCCCAGGCAGGCGTAGCCGGCGGCAAAACTCTCGGCCAGCAGGGTCATGGCTGAAAGAGGCGGACAATGGCCTCGCGGTCAAACTTGCCGTTGGCCCGCACCGGAATTCGGTCGATGGTCTTGAGGGCGCGGGGCAGGGCATACGGTTCGAGCCGGCTGGCCAGGGCAGCGCGGATAGCGCCGGCGTCGGCCTCTTCGCCCTCGATCAGGGCCACGATGCGATGCTCGCGGCTGCCGCCATCAGCCAGGGCCAGCACCAGGCAGTCGGCCACGCCTTGCTGCTCCCGAATGAGGGCGCGGATTTCGTCCAGGTCCACCCGCCGTCCTGCCACCTTGGTAATGGCATCGGCCCGTCCCTTGAGGGTGAAGCCGCTCTCGCAGGGTTCGACCCGGTCACCGGCGACAAAGCGACTGTCCGCGTCCAGGGGCAGGGTGGGGCTGAGGAAGGGCGAACGCAGGCGCAGGCGCTCGCCGTCGATGCGCCAGTCCAGCATCGGGTAGGGGGTGAAGGCTGTCTCGCCCCTCGAGCGGTTGCGCAGGGCAATGCCGCCGGTTTCGGTGGAGCCGTAGACCTCAACGATGCCGGCCGGGTTTGCCTGGCAGAAGGCGACATTGTCGCCGGCATCGAGCATCCCGGCAGAGGAAAAGGCCAACCGCAGCGAATCGCCCAGGGCAGGCCTGCCGCGCAGCGCCCGGTAGTGGGCCGGGACGCTGACCAGGATGGTTGCCTGCGCTTCGCGCGCCTGGCCGAGAATCTCTTCGGGAAAGGAGGGGGTGGCGGTCGCGACCGAGGCTCCTGCTACCAGCGGCAGGGCCACGGCGTAGAGCAGGCCGTAGATGTGGCAGGAGGGTACGGTGGCGAGGATGCGATCCGCCGGGCCGATGCGGAAGTGGCGGGCAAGGAACTGGGCCTCACCGAAAATGTTGACCCCGGTCTTGGGCCAGAGCCGGGGCGTGCCGGTGGAGCCGCCGGTATGGAGGCAGAGGAGTGTTTCACCGGGTCTGGCGTCGGCGGGTTGCAACGCTCGCTCGGGATCGCCGGCCTGAGGGAGGATACGGACAACACCCGGCGGCAAGGCCTGGCCAGCGTCGGCGATGGCGGCGGTGAATCCGGTATCCCTCTGCATGGCGGCGAGCGCCTGGGGCGAGCCGGCATGGGGCAGGAGCAGGGGTGGTCCACCGCCAAGTGCAGCCAGCAGCGCGGCCGCAATCAATGCCCGGTCCTCGGTCGCCAGGCAAACCGTCTGCTGTCGGAATCCGTCCAGCAAGGCCCGCAGCCGTTTGGCCTGGGCATACACCTCGCCAAAGCTGGTCCCATTGATCAGAAATGGTCGGTCCGCCCGCTCCGGTCCGGCCAGCAGATTGGGCAGGGACGCCACACAGTTGGCAGCCCAATGTGCCGTGCTCATTCCGTCCGTTCCCTGCCGAAGGTCTGCCGCGCCAGCTGCCGGTCGCGCGGCCGGAAGGTATTGTCGGCCATCTCCTTGCGCACCACCTGCTGAAAGAGCCTGGCCATCTTGATGTTTTGCGACTCGTCCTGGTAAAAGGCGCTCCATGCGTACTCAAGCAGTGCCTGCAGCCGTTCTGGCGACATATGTCTGGGCTGAAAGACCACCTTGTCGGCCGAATAGTCGTCCCAGTCGGTGGACAGGATGCGTCCCTGGGCGTGCAGTTCGTCGAAGGCCCTGGTATGAGGGAAGGGCGTCAGTACCGTGAATTCGGCCAGATCCAGCTCAATCTCCAGAAGAAAATCGATCAGCCGCTTGATCGAGTCCTCGGTATGGCTGTCCAGGCCGAGCAGGATGGTGCCCTCGACGCCGATGCCATGGTCGTGGTAGCGGCGGATGCGCTCGCGGATGTAGTCCGAGGTGTCGAACACCGCCTGGTAGACGTACCAGGCCCCGGCCTGGGCGGCGAGGTCGAGGATCTCGGGCTTGTCCTCGATGGGGTGCGAACACCACTTCTTTTTCAGCGGGATCATCTCGCGGAAGAGCTCCGTTTCCCAGGCGGTGTCCTGGGCCAGGGAGTTATCCACCAGGAAGAGGCGGTTGTTGTCGATGGCGGCCATCTCGGCGATGGTCCGCTCAATGGGCCGCGGCCGGAATTCCTGGCCGCCGAGGTAGGCCACGGCGCAGGGGTAGCAGTGGAAACGGCAGCCGCGTGAGGCATGCACCAGGTCGACCATCTGCACGCCCTTGTGGTTGTAGAGCGGCCGGTTGAGGATGTCGCGACGGGCCGTGCCCACCAGGGCTATGTCGGGCCGTTGGGTGAGAAAGTTGTAGCAGGGGGCGAGCCGGCCCTGGTGGAAATCGTCGATCACCTGCTCCATTCGCCCCTCGGCCTCGCCGAGGAAGACCGAGTCGGCGTGGGCCATGGTCTCCTCGGCGTGGAGCATGGCGGCGATGCCGCCGAAGATCACCTTGACGCCCCGCCGGCGATACTCGTCGGCGATGGCCCAGCCGCGCTTGACCTGGACGGTGAGCATCATGGAGATGCCGACAAAGTCCACCGGCTCGTCGAAATCGATGGTCTCGAGGTTCTCGTCGATGAAGTCCACTTCGACGGAGTCGGGCAGAGCGGCGGCAAAGACCACCGGGCCGTGGGGCGGCAGGTGGAATTCGGTCTGGCGGGAAAGTTTGGGCCAGCGGGGATAAATCAGGCGGAATCTCATGGTTGGGATGCGTCCGGCAGGGGCGCTGCTTCGAGCAGGCGGAGGTTGAGGGTGTATCCGGCCGGGCCGGGGGCGGTCAGGTTCATGGTCGCGGCCAGGTGGGCCGGGCCTGAGGCCCGGCCCACCTGGC
>CAZFPV010000276.1:0-3431 GCA_964521155.1 uncultured Desulfobulbus sp.
GTTGAGGAGCATGGCGAGGGCTTCGAGGAGATGGCCGCTGGGATCAAGGAATGGACGCTGGACAAAGCGGCCAAGGAATGCGACGTCCCGGCCGAGCAGATCAAGGAGGTGGCTGAGTTGCTGGCCGCCAACATGCCCAATGTGTCCATCCATCCGGGCCGGCACGTCACCTGGTACGGCAATGACTTCCAGCGCCAGCGCGCGCTCGCCTGCCTGACCGGCCTGCTCGGCGCCTTTGGCGTCAAGGGCGCCTTTGTCCCGCCCAAGGGACCCAAGGGACTCGGCAAGGTCAGCTGGCCGGAGCATGGCGAGCACGAGGGCAACCTGCGGGAGATGGCTGATGTCCATCACTACACCCCGCCCGGCACCCCCACCGAACTGATCCGGGACGCCGCCATCTCCGGCAAGCCCTACCCGATCAAAGGCTGCGTCATCTGGGGCCAGAACCCGATGCAGACCATACCGGCCCCGGCGAAGACCATCAAGATGCTCGAGCAGATGGACTTTGTCATGTGCGTGGACGTCATGCCCACCGACATCACCATGTACGCCGACATCCTCCTGCCCGACTGCTCCTACCTGGAGCGGTACGACATGATCAAGACCGGCACCCAGTGGGACTTCGCCAGCGAACACCAGCAGTACATCGCCCCGCGCATGCCGCTGGTGGCCCCCGGATTCGAGCGCAAGGACAGCATCTACATCACCAACGAGATCGCCAAGCGCATGGGCCACGAGGACAAGATCCCGGTCAAGACCGCCGAGGAGTCCATCGAGAAGATGCTGGCTGGCGCCAACCTGACGCTTGCCCAGATCAAGGCCGAAGGGGGCATCCACATCCAGCCGGGCAAGGATCCCTATGGCCCCATGGATGAGTTGACCGTGATGTTCAAAAACGACGAACTGGAGGAGAACGGCTACCCGGCCATCCCTACTTACATCCCGGTGGAGCGCGCGCCCGAAGGTTTCTACCGCCTGCTCTATGGCCGCTCGCCGCTGCACACCTTCAACCGCACCCAGAACAACGCCTGGCTGATGGCCGCGGAGAGCGAGAACCCGGTGTGGGTGAACGACAAACTGGCCGCCAAACTGGGGCTCAAGGAGGGCGACACCGTGGCTCTGGTCAATCAGGACGGCGTCAAGTCACGGACCACCACCAAGGTGAAGGTGACCCCGGGTATTCGTCAGGACTGCGTCTACATGTACCACGGCTTCGGCTCCATGAACCCGGAGTTGACCGTTGGCCACAACAAGGGCATCGACGACCAGAGCCTGATCACCAAGATCGCCATCGACCCGGAAACCGGCGCCCACGGCATGCGCAACAACTTCGTCAAATTCGTGAAGGTCAGCTGACGCGGGAGCGCACTCCTGATCGTCTGGCACAACCACTGCTGAAGGAGAGTATCAATGCAATATGGCATGATTATAGATGTCGACAGGTGCGTGGGCTGCCATGCCTGCGTGATCGCCTGCAAGGCCGAGTGGGAGGTTCCCGCCCAGTATGACCGCAACTGGGTCTACCGTCTGGGACCGACCATGACCGCGACCGGCATGGCCTCAACCTACTACCCCGGCCTCTGCAACCACTGCAAGGAGCCGTCCTGCGTCCCGGTCTGTCCGGCCGAACCGGTCAAGATGACCTTCAAGGACGCCAAGTCCGGCAAAACCAAAACCATGGAAGTCGCCGCCACCTGGAAGGATCCGTTCAACGGCACGGTGCAGATCGACAAGGAACGCTGCATCGGCTGCGGCGCCTGCCGCGATGCCTGCCCCTACGGCGCCCGCTATATCGACACGGGACTGAAGGATGACAACAGCCTGGGCAAGGCCGACAAGTGCACCTACTGCATGCCGCGCGTGGCCGAAGGGCTGGAGCCGGCCTGCGTCCAGACCTGTCTGGCGCGCGCTCGCATCTTCGGCGACCTGGACGATCCCAATTCGGAACCGGCCAAATATGTCAAGAAGGGAGCAGTCGGCTTGACCTCCAAGGCGGTGCAGATCGGACCCAACGGCATGTATTTCGCGAGTAAGAAGGGCGACATGGAACTGCTGATGCAGGCCGCACCGCAGGAGATGCCCAAGGTGTCCCTGCGCCGCAACCTGCTGTCCACCATGAGCCTGACCGCGAAAAACCAGATCAGCGAGCTTGGCCTGCTCGGTCTGGCCGGCGGCCTCCTGGTCAAATCACTGCAAGAAGACGACAAGAAGTAACGAACAGGCCCGCTTCTCTGCTTCCTGATGCATGCAAAAAATCCCCAGTCGCCCTTGCGGGCGGCTGGGGATTTTTTTTACCCGGGCGCGGTCTGGCCCAGTCCGCTTGACCAGGGTGGCCCGTCAAGCGACCCGGCGGTCCAGTTCGGCCCGCACCGCCTGACCCAGGGTGTGGAGGAGATAGGGTTTGTGCACATACGCGCCGGCGCCAAGCCGCTGGGCCTCGTGGACCCGGTCGGTTTCCGAGAAGCCGCTGGTGATGATGGCCTTCTGGCCGGGGTGCAGCTTTGCGATCAACCGGTAGGTGTCTAGACCGTCGATGCCCGGATCCATGATCATGTCCAGCACCACCAGGTCAACCGTTCGACTCTGCAGCCAGGCCACCGCCGCCTCGCCGCTGGCCACCGTGGTCACGGCATAGCCCAGATGGGACAGCAGCATTTCGGCCAGGTTCCGCTGCTCCTTGATATCATCCACCACCAGAATGGTCTCGTTCCCCTGGAAGGAACTCAGGGAGGCGCCTTCCTCGCGAAACTCGACCACACTGTCGCGAACAGCCTGGAAATACAGGGTAATTTCCGTCCCCTGGCCGGGTGCGCTGTGGACGTCGATGTAGCCGGAATGATCCTTGACCGTGCCCCAGACCACCGCCATGCCGAGCCCGGTTCCGCTCTTCCGCCCCAGCTTCTTTTTGGAATAGAACGGCTCGAAGATCTTGTCCAGATCCTCGGCCGGGATACCCTGACCGTCGTCGATCACTCGAACGACCACATAATCGCCCTCCTCTACCTTGTCATAGCCTCGGATGGGCGCGTCAACATATTGGTTGTCGGTCGAGATGACCACCGTGCCCGCGCCGGGGATTGCCTCGACCGCGTTGCAGACCAGGTTCATGATCGTCTTGGACAGGTGGGCCGCTGACCCGGTTATCGGCATCAGGCCCTCGCGCAAAGACCTGGTGAACGCAATGGAGGGATGGGTTTCCCGGAGGACGAGGAATTCAGGGCTGTTCAGGTACTCGTCGATGATCTGGTTGAGGTTGACGGTCTCGTGCACGGTGACGCCGCGGCGGGCCAGGGCAAGCATATCGCGAACGATGGCCGCCGCCTTCTCGCCCGATTTCTTGATATTCAGGATCGGATTGCGCAGGGGGTTGGACTCGTCCAACTGCATCAGGAGGAGGTCCGGATAGCCGACTATGCCGCTGAGGATATTGT
>CAZFPV010000277.1:0-3421 GCA_964521155.1 uncultured Desulfobulbus sp.
GTGAGATCGCGCCGAAAGCGGGAGGCGGGGAGATCAGATGTCGTTGTTCAACTCGCACATGAGACAGTCGTAGAGCTGAGCCATTTGGGCATCGTCAGGATGGAGGAACTGCACGGCAAGCAAATCGTTGTGCACCCGTACGACTTTTGCCTGCAACGTGTGTGGTGACAGGGTGGCGTCCTTGGTGCAGAGGGGAATAGTGACAGATATTTCCGTATCGACGGCCAGACCTGCGGTCGGTCCATGGACGGCGCAGCCACTGGTCGATACGTCAATGATCTGCCCTGTGCACTGTTCCCCATTGATGGTGTATTCCATCTGTCTGTTGTTGAGCTGAAAGCGGATGCCGTCCGGCTTGATCGGGTGTTCCAGCTCCTCTTCTGCCTCTTCCGATGTAATCACGTACACCGGCTTGTAGCAGTGAAATCGTGCCGTCATGCCAAGAAGTTGTTTCAGGATGACGTTCAGATTGCCGACTATCCGCACCACCCGTCCCACCTTGTTGGCCACCAGATAGGCCATGATTTTTCTGAATGTTGGAATTCCGCTCAGATAGGCGATGCTGCAGTACGTCAGGTCGGTGACCACATCGAAGCCGGGTTTGAGATCAGCAACCCCGAAGCGAATATCGGAATACACCGTCTCCATATCCTTTTTCCCAATAGTGGCAGGCAAGGTAATATACAGCCTGTTTTTTTTGAGATCAGTCCTGACTTTTGCTTTGAGCGGGACCGCGGGTGTCATCAGCTGCTGGCTCAGTGGAATGGTCATTGGAGTGACGGGGTGATCTTGGCGCTCTGGCGACCCTGCCTATGCAATTCAAGCAAGAGATGATGGGGTGGCTGCGGCATCGATTTGGAATGATTCCCATCATAAACGGGTTCGTTGACCTTGTATGACGATTGAATCACAGCCATAAAAATTGTCAAATTATTTCTCTGTATCTTCGTATCTCTTGCAATTGAAACAGAAAAAACAATAGGGCGAGGCCTGGTATGCATCTCGGAAAGGTCGGCTGCAAAAGCCCCATTCCCAGGCCGCATTTCACGGTAGATCCGATTCAGCATTTGCCGGTCGCGCCAATGTAGAGGGTAAATTCCTCCTCCCCGTCGACGCCGAGCAGCCGGTCGCAGGCTTCCTGATCGTAGGCAGCAATACAGCAGGTCCCGGCGCCGATGGCCTGGCAGGCCAGGTACAGATTCTGGCCAACATGGCCGGCATCGAGCGCGATCACCTTGTGTGCCGCCAGGTCGTACCGCCACTCCATGCGTGCCGGAATCACGGTCCAGAACAAGGTGGCGGCGCTGCTGGCGACAAACCCCTGGCCCAGACAGGCCCGGGCAGCCTCCAGGCCGATGGTCGGCCGCACCGCCAGTTGCGCCAGCTGGCCGTCAAAGGGCAGGTAGCGGTAGAGCCCGGCCGGCAGCGAATCGACCCGATTGACCACCACATAGGTTTCCAGGGCGTGCCGGGCCCCGGCCGAGGGCACGGTGCGCAGGGCCACGGCCGGACCCATAGTCTTCCGCAACCCCTGGGTGGCCCAGAGCAGGAGCGACAGTTCCTCAAGGGTAAACGAAGCGTTGCTGTAGCGGCGCACGCTTTCGCGGTGGATGATCGCCTCGCCGAGCGGCAGGGCCGCCAGTCTGTGCAGAGTCTCGCGGCCATCGGGCAGGGGGATGCGCACCGTTTCGGCCGGACAGGGCTTCTGCGGCGCTGGCGGCGGCAGGCGCCGGCTCTGCGGGGTTTGGGAAAAATCAACCTGCTGTCGGATAAGATCCTTGAGAAAATACCGGTGGGCCGCGAAACGATCCGTGCTCATCTCCTGCCTCCAAGGCTTGACTTCTGTAGGGGGACCTGTATTCCGACCGCTCAGCGCAGTTTCATTTCCCGGGCAATGGTCCTGGTCATGAGTGCCAGCAGCAGGACGCCGCCGATCAGAACCGCCCAGAGCAGGAGTTTTTTCCAGAAGGCGCTGGAAAGATGTGGTTTGCGGGCTTCTTCACCGCCCAGGATCTGCATCGGACCGGGTTCGATCGGCCGGATGAGTGATTCGGAACGGGCGTCGCGCATGGCGGCCAGAATCAGGTTATCCGGCGGACTCGTTTCGGCCTGGACCTTGCTGCTGCCAAAGGCCAGGGTGTAGGGGCCTTGGCCGCGGGCGACAAAGAGCAGCTGATCCCCCATCCAGCCGAGTTCGAGACGGGGCGGCCGCTGTTCGCCCAGGCCCGCACCGTCGTGGAGGATGCGAACACGCCAGTGGCGGTCGGTGGTGGCGGCGCAGGCCGCGGGCTCGCTGGTCAGGCGTTTGCCCTCGAGATTCAGATCGTAGATCAGCCCTGTGTACCGGCTGCGCCAGGGCGCCTCGTCTCCGGGCCGCGATTCGATGGCCACCCGCGCCAGGGAATTGGCCTCGGGCAGTTGCACCCGCAGCCCGGTCACGGTGATGGCCGGAACCGCGGCATACTCGAAGACCATCTCCGATCCCTCTTTGCCTATCCGGGGCGACTCGGGCTGCAGCCACCCGTGTTCCGGCACCTCCACCGGGCTGCCGAAGACTGCCGTGACACCACGCAATCGCAGCGGTTCGCGGCAGTCGACGCAGTCAAGCCGGACATAGGGCAAGGGTTTGCCGTGCATGGTTATGCGGCGGGCGGCAATGGCCTGGCCGTTGTGGCGCAGGTCGGCCAGCACCGTCTTGAACCCAAACGGCGACCAGTGGGTCAGATCAGTGCTCTGCGTGAGCGTTACCGGAAAGAGCGCGTTTGCGTCGCCCTCCCTTTCCCAGTCGAGCTCCAGCGCCATGGGCGCGGTCAGAACTTGGCTGGCGTCAATCAAGACGCAGGAGGCTGGCGACTGCTGGTGTTGTTCGCCGCCGGCATCGACGTTGATGATGGTTCCTGCGGTGGAGCGGTTGACCCGCAGGGAGATATCCCCAATCTGGGCCTCAGTCTCGCAGCGCAGGGGGAAGAAGGGCAGGGTCTGGCGCGACTCCTGCTGTTCCGGCCTGGTTTCGGCTTTGCGAATGGCATGCGCCACAGCCTCGCCGGCCCCGTTGAACACCCGCAGATCGCCGAGATCCGGGCGGGTGACCTTGTCGTACACCGCCAGCGGCAGGGTCAGGGAGTAGACGCCGCCCTCCCTGGCTCGGGCAGGGGCAGGCCGGCGGCGAAATCGCCAGGGGCAAGCGCTTCTGCCCGAATGGGCACACAGCAGGCAACGATCAACAGCAGGGCAGGCAGCGTTTTCATGGGGCAGACTCCCTGGTTTTCGGCGGAAGGGGGGCAAAGAAGCCGATGAGCAGCATCAGCAGGCCGACCACGAGAAAGGAGATGATGCGGCCGATGGCGCCGGTGTTGGTCAGGTCGATGACAAAGAGCTTGACCACCACCATGGCCAGCAGCACCGCGCCCGCAAGCCAGAG
>CAZFPV010000278.1:0-3408 GCA_964521155.1 uncultured Desulfobulbus sp.
GGCTGCGCAGCACCCACGGCGGGCAGCCGCCCGCGCCGGTGCACATCACCACCGTGATCCCTTGCCGCTGCAGTTCGCGGACCGCTGCCGCCGAATCGCTCCGCACCGGGTCCTTGAGGATCAAGAGTCCCAGCACCTCGCCGCCCCCGGCCAGCCAGACCGGGGTGCCGCCCTCGCCTGCCTGTCGGCTGGCTTCCTGACGCAGAGCCTCGGGCAGAACGCAGCCCCGCTCGATGAGAAAATGATCGTTGCCAAGCAGGTACACCCTCCCCTGCCACTCGCCCTCCACGCCCCGTCCGGGCACGGCGGCAAAGTTCTTCATCTCCGTCAGCGGCAGGCCTCGCTCGCGCCGGGCTGCGAGCACCGCCTCGGCCAGGGGATGCTCGGAGCCACTCTCCAGGCTGGCCGCCCAGCGCAGCACCTCGTCTTCGCTGGAGGCATCGCCTGGCACAATCGCGGTCACCGCCGGCCTGCCCTCGGTGAGGGTGCCGGTCTTGTCCACCACCACATGGGTGAGCGTCGAGGCGGTTTGCAGTCCATCGCTGTTGCGGATGAGTACATTGGCCTGGGCTGCCCGGCTGGTGCCGACCATGATGGCTATCGGAGTAGCCAGGCCAAGGGCGCAGGGGCAGGCGATCACCAACACAGCGATGGCCGTGGTCAGGGCAAAGGCCAACCGCGGTTCTGGGCCAAACAGCATCCAGGCGGCAAAGGCGGCCATGGCAATACAGATGACCACCGGCACGAAGACCGCGGCGATTCGGTCCACCAGCCGGCCGATGGGCGGTTTGCTCATCTGCGCCGCCTTGACCATGCGGATGATCCGGGCAAGGGTGGTGTCCTCACCCAGGCGCGTGACCTTGAGGACAAAGACCCCGGAGCGGTTCATGGTGCCGCCGGTGACCTCGTCGCCAATCCCGCGCGCCACCGCCACCGGCTCGCCGGTGAGCATGGATTCGTCGATGGTGGTTCGACCCTGCACGATGACGCCGTCAATGGGCACCTGCTCACCCGGCCTGACCCGCACCTGATCGCCAAGGCGCAGCAGCGACACCGGCGCCTCGACCTGCCCTGCCGGGCGGATGACCGACGCGGTGCGCGCCCGCAGGCCAAGCAGGGCGCCGATGGCCTCGCTGGTGGTCCGTTTGGCCCGGGTTTCCAGGGCGTGGCCAAGCTGGAGAAAGGCGAGGATCATCACCGAGGCGTCGAGATACAGATGGTTGCCGCCGCCGGGGATGAACTGCGGGTCGGCAATCACCAGGGCTGAGGATATCCAGGCCGCGCCGGTTCCCAGGGCGACCAGGGTGTCCATGTTGGCGCTGCCGTGGCGGGCCTGCTTCCAGGCGCCGACGAAATAGCTGCGGCCGCTGCAATACATGGTGAACAGGCAGACCAGAGCCGCCCCGGCCCAGAACAGCTGGCTTGCGGCTAGCGATGGAAAGAGGCCGGACATCTCACCGACCATCAGGCCAAAACCGACCATGGCGGCCAGGATCGCCCGCTGCCAGGATCGTTGGATCTCGCGCCTGATCTCGGCGGCCTGCAGGGCTGCGGGATCAGCGTACACCTCCTCCAGGGTGGCCTGGTAGCCGATGTCGACAAGCCGCAGCAAGGCGTCGGCCGGATGCTCGCTGGTGGTCAGCCGCAGCCGCCCCTCCACCGCGATCGCCTCGGCGGCCGGGTCCTGCACCTGGAGGATATCGCGGATTTGCGCCAGATCCTCTTCGTCTGGCAGCGGTTGGAGCCGGAGATAAAAGGTGTCGCCCTCCGCCCGCTGCTGCAGGGCTGCGCCGTAGCCCTGATCGAGGATCGCCTGCACCACTGCCTCGGGGGCGCCGCCGACAACCCGCGCCTTTTTCTCCAACAGATTGACCGCCGCCTCGATCACGCCCGGCACGGCGAGGATCGCCTGTTCCACCCGCACGACGCAACTGGCGCAGTGCATGCCGAGTATATCGATCTCGTAGGATTCTTCCCCCCCAGCCCGGTCGGTCGGGAGTGAAGCGGCGTACCCGGCCTCCCTGACCGCGACCACGACCTCGGCCGGATTGCCGCCGACCACCAGGGCGCTCTCATCCACCAGATTCACCGCCGCCGACTCCACCCCCGCAACCGCGGCAATGGCCGCCTCGACCCGGCCAACGCAACTGGCGCAGTGCATATCGCCGATCCGGAGCAGATACGGTCGGGCCGGCGTGGACGATGAAGCCCTGATCGCCGCCCCGGCGACCGATTCGGGCGCCTGGACCAACGCAGGCTGTGCCGCCGGTGGAGGCGTCACGGGGTAGCCCTCCGCCTCGACCGCCCGCCGCACCGCCTCAAGATCGCCGCCTCGGAAGGCGAGCCTGCCTTCGGCCAGATCGACCCTCGCTTCGGTAACGCCCGCCACCGCCAGGGCGACGCGTTCCACCGTCTGCTGGCAGTGCTCGCAGCTCATGCCGCCAACCTGCATCGTCTGCATGGCGGCCTCTTCCATGCCCGCACGATTCGAACTCTGGTTCATGCCTGTCGCGTACCCAAAAGAAACGACCGCCGGCAGGGAGTCGGCGTGACTCGCTGCCGGCGGTGCAAGGTTTGTTGTCTCTATTGTATGTCCCGTTGCCCGGTTTATAAAGGCAGGATGTGCACTTCTTCGCGCAGGGGGTAATTACCCTGGATCAGCAGGCCGTGGCGGCCGTCGATGGCCACGGGATCGCCGAAGCGAATGCGGTAGCCATTGATCTCGGCATACTCGCCGGTCTCGTAGACCTGCATGTCGCGGCAGCCGACCACGCAGGTCTTCTCCAGGCGGGTGGCCACCACCGAGGCGTGCGAGGTCTGGCCGCCGCGCGAGGTTACCAGCCCATCGGTCATGGATATCTCGCGGATGTCTTCGGGCACCGTGTCCTGGCGGATGAGGATCAGGTGGGCGCCTGGCTCCTCGCGCCGCAGCTGGCGGATGTTTTCCTCGTTGAAGACCGCCTTGCCCGACATGGCCGAGCCGGAAACGCCGATCCCTTTGGCCAGGATTGACCGGTGCGCCAGATCGGAATCGGCGAACACGGTGAGGTGTTCCTTCTTCTTGATGGTGATCATGTCCCGGGTCTGGAGAATGAACAGCTGCTCCGGCTCCGGCCCCTCAAAGGTGAACTCGATCTCCTGCGGATTCCATTCCTTGTCGTAGACCAGTTCACGGCTGATCTCCAGGAGCCGCTGGTAGGTCTTGGGAAAGAGGCGCTCCAGACTCTTGCTCTCGTCACGGCCGTCGATTTCGGCCTGCTCCACCGAAATCGGATGGCTGGTGACCAGGCCGGAGACGATGTCCTCGCCCTGGTCGCCGGTGGCATAATCGCCCCACAGCGCCACTCGTCGCACCTTGCGGTAGGGGTGGGCGGTGAACAGGACGCCGCTCCCCGACAGGTCGCTGAG
>CAZFPV010000279.1:0-3374 GCA_964521155.1 uncultured Desulfobulbus sp.
CAGCTACCGCTATCCCGTGACCGTGAACGGCCGCTACATCACCGACCCGAGCCCCATCCCCCGCTGGGATGTGCCCAAGTTGCACATGGCCGACACCCTCTTCCTCTTTGGCGCGGGCCGGGAGAAACGGATCTACGCCATCCCGCCGCACACCCCAGTGGTCCCGCTGGAGTTCGTTGACCACCCGTTCCGCACCGAGGATTTCAGCGGCAAGGCCTGCGCCCGCTGCGGCGCCTCCAATGTTTTCCTCGACCAGGTCATTGACGGCGAGGACGGTAGCCGCCGTCACTACTGCTCTGATACAGGGTTTTGCGACAAGAGGTGCGCCCCATGCAGCCGCTGATCCGCGTCCGCGACCTGGAGAAACGGTTCGGCCCGGGCTGCGACCGCTGCGCCCAGGAAACCGGACCTGCGCAGGCTACCAACGTCTGTCCCTGCTGCGGCACGGTGCTGGCCTGCCGCCAGGTCTCCTTTGACCTGTATCGCAACGAGGCCCTGGGGGTGGTGGGCGAGAGCGGCTCGGGCAAGAGCACGGTGGTGCGGCTGCTCCACTTCGAGTGGGAGGCCGATGGCGGCACGGTCGAGCTGCACCGTACGGCCGCGGTCAACGGCCTGGAGGAGTTGTTCGCCGACGGCGCCGAGTACAGCGTCAACCTGCTGGGCCTGAGCTCCTTCCACAAGCGGCGGTTGCGCGACCGGCTGATGGGTGTGGTCTACCAGAACCCGAACCAGGGGCTGCGCATGGGTGTCAGTTCCGGCGGCAACATCGGCGAGCGCCTGCTCGGCGCGGGCTGGCGCCACATCGGCCAGATGCGCGAGCGGGCGGCGGCGCTGCTGGAAAAGACCGAGATTCCGGCCAGCCGCATGGACGAGCCCCCGCGCAACTTCAGCGGCGGCATGCAGCAACGGGTGCAGATTGCCAAGGCCCTGTCCAACAATCCGCTCATCCTCTTTCTCGATGAGGTCACCACTGGCCTCGACCTGTCGGTGCAGGCCAGGGTGCTTGATCTCATCCGCGGCCTGCGCAGCGAGTTCAACCTGGGGATGCTTGCGGTGTCGCACGATCTCGGGGTAATCGGCCTGCTCTGCCAGCGGACCATGGTGATGAAATCGGGCATGGTGGTCGAATCCGGCCTGACCGACCAAATCCTCCAGGACCCGCAGCACCGCTACACCCAGTTGCTGGTCGCCTCCCAACTCTGAACCGGCCATGGAAAACGCATGCTGACCGTCGACCGCCTCTGTAAACACATCACCCTGCACATGCTCGGCGGAAAGGTTATCGAGGCCTGTCGCCAGGTCTCCTTCCACGTGTCCCAGGGCGGCTTTCTCGGTCTGGCCGGTCCCAGCGGCGCGGGCAAGAGCACGGTGCTGAAATGCATCTACCGCACCTACCTGGCCAGCGAAGGCGCCATCCGCTACGATTCGGCCCAGATGGGGCCGGTTGATCTGGCCCGGCTGCCTGAACGGGAGGTGCTGGCCATCCGCCACCGGGAGATGGGCTACGTCGCCCAGTTCCTCAAGGTTATCCCCCGGGTAAGCGCGGTGGATGTGGTCATGGAGCCGATCATGGCCCGCAACGGGGTCGAGCCTGGCGAGGCGAGGGAGCGGGCCATGGCCCTGCTCGACCGGCTGCGCATCCCGCGCCGGCTGTTTGACGCCTACCCGGCCACATTCTCCGGCGGCGAGCAGCAACGGGTCAACATCGCCCGGGCCGTCGGTTGGAAGCCGCGCCTGCTCCTGCTCGACGAGCCCACGGCCTCGCTCGACCCGCATTCGGTGGCCATTGTCCTTGACCTGCTGGCCGAGCTGCGGGCCGAGGGCGCAACCATGGTCGGCATCTTCCATGACGCCGGCCTGATGCAAACAGTAACCGACGAGGTCTGCCATGTGGGTTGAGGATCAGGAAGGCACGACGGTGCGCGTGGCGCACCGCCCTGCGGAACAAATAAAGGCGTCCGTCAGGGAACGGGTCATGCAGGACAGCATCTGCATCACCAACGCCCGGGTGGTCACCCCCGGTGGAATTCTGGAGAGAAGTTCGGTGCGGGTCGAGGACGGCCGCATCGCGGCCATCGGCGCAGGCAGCCTGCGGGGGACCCGGGAAATCGACGCCCGCGGCGGCTACCTGCTGCCGGGGTTCATCGACATCCACTCGGACGCCATCGAAAAGGGGATCGAGCCGCGGCCCAATACCTTCTTCCCGGTGGACATCGCCGTGTTCGAGCTGGACAAGAAGATCGCCGCCTGCGGCATTACCACCATCTTCCATTCGCTCTCGTTCGCCGAACTGGAGGTGGGCCTGCGCAACAACAACACTGCTGCCGGCATCATCCGGGCTATCAACGGCTTTACCGACCGGCTCAGGGTGAACACCCGCATCCACGCCCGCTACGAGATCACCGACCAGGCCGCGGCGCCCATCCTGGAAGACCTGATCCGGGAAGACCAGGTGCACCTGCTCTCCTTCATGGACCACTCGCCCGGCCAGGGCCAGTTCCGCGACATCCTCGCCTTCAAGCGCTACTACGGCCCGGTCTACGCCAAGACCGACGCCGAGATGGACGCGATCATTGCGCGCAAACAGCGGTCCAGGGACGAGGCGGCGCCGGCCTGCATCGACCGCCTGGCCGAACTGTGCCGCGAGTTGGGCGTCGCCATGGCCTCGCACGACGACGACTCGCCCACCAAGATCGGCTGGCTCAAGGACATGGCCATCGGCCTGACCGAGTTTCCGGTCAACATGGAGACCATCCATGCTGCCCGGGCCTGCGGCATCCGGGTCTGCCTGGGCTCGCCCAACGTGGTGCGCGGCCGCTCCCAGTCGAGCAACCTGAGCGCCCGCGAGGCCATCGGCCAAGGCTGCGGCGACATCCTCTGCTCGGACTACTCGCCCATGACCCTGCTGCACGCCGTGTTCACCCTGGTGCGCCTGGGGATGCGGCCGATGCACGAGGCGATACGCATGGTCAGCCTCAACCCGGCCCAGGCCGTGGGCCTGGCCGGGCGCACCGGCTCCATCGACATCGGCAAGGACGCCGACCTGGTGCTGGCCGATTGCGCGGAAGGCCTGCCCAGGGTGCTGAAAACCTTTGTCCGCGGCAGGGAGGTCTTTGCCACATGCTGAATATTGGCAGCAATATCAACGAGGCCCGGGTGGACGGCAGTCTGCGGGCCATGCGCCGCGACCTGGAGTCATTTGCCGAGTTCGGCCTGACCGCGGCCGAGATCTCGGTCCACGGCCTGGACGCGGTCCGCAACGGCCGGCTCGACCGTCGCCGCACCGCCGAGATCGCCTCGATTCTGCGGGATTTTCCCTTCCGCTACTCCACTCACGCCCCCAACCCGCTCAACCTGATGGACCAGAACTGCCC
>CAZFPV010000280.1:0-3344 GCA_964521155.1 uncultured Desulfobulbus sp.
ATGTCGGCTTATTGAGTCTTGGCGGGGTATTGGCTGTGTACGCATTGACTTTTTTCGTGCCGTACGCCGGACTGGCGCCGATGATGGCCGTGTTTGTCGGTCTGATGCTGACCAGTTTCTTTACCAGTCACTATCTCAACATGGTCACCGATTCGGCCCAGCGGGCAACGGTGCTCAGTTTCAAGGGGCTGGCGCTGAACGCGGCCTACGGGTTCATCGGCCTGGTCTTTGCCACGGCCATCCGCCTGTCTCGGGAGGGTTTGACCGCAACCCACGGCGACTGGCCGACCTCGCTGGTCGAGAACACAGCCTTCAAGGCCGTCGTGGGCTGGTTTCCCTGGTATCTGGCGCTGGCCTTGGCGTTGGTGGTCCTGGTTGTCCGCGCACGGTTGCGGCTGCGGGCCGAAGAGGAAGGTTGAGTTGTTGGCGCGGGCTTACCGGCTTGCCGGCACGCCCAGTTTTTTCAGGATCAGAGCCATGGGGCAGAATTTGGTGATGCCAAACTGCAGCAGGTTGGCGCCGACAAAGGCGGTGAAGAACAGCCAGTAGCGACTGACGAACAGCGGGTTGCCGGGCAAGTCGACCCCGAGCAGGAGGGACAGGAGAATAAAGGAACCGGCAATAACGTGGATCCAGTCGGTGATGATCATACGGTGCTCCTTGTTGGTGCGGAAGTAGTACAATGGGCGCTTACAGGGCGCTGTTCTCCATCCCTGTCCCGATAGCTGTCTGGGCGGTGGCTTCCGGCATCGCCGGGTCGCCGTCGTCAGCGTCCGCGCGCCTGGCTTTGCCGGCCGGGCAGCAGAACAGTTCCTGCATGCTCTCCATCAGCTCCAGCACCCGCGGGTCTGCGATGCGGTTGTAAATATAGTTGGCGTCCTTGCGGGACGCGATGATGCCCTGATTGCGCAGAATGGCCAGGTGCTGCGAAATGTTGCCGTTGGTGGTCTGAATGGTCAGCAGGATGTCGCCGACGGACAGTTCTTCGTCTTGCAAAAGACAGAGTATTTTCAGACGGATAGGGTGGGAGATCGATTTCAGCAAACGGGCGATGTCCTCGATTTGGCTGTTCTGCATGATTTTTTTTGGGGCAGGTGAAATTTTACAGTGGACATGTTTTAGTATTTAATATAATCATTAATCAACAAGCGCGATCATGTCAACAGTTCCGTGATCCCTCCCCCGCGAATACACTGGGCGACAAGAGGGAAGAGGCGGATAGCCCGCGAGGCGGGCTCTTTTATTTCCGGTCGCGTCGCAGGTGAGTACCTTTTCGTTCAGTGGCTTTTCCTTCGGGGGAATACGTTCCCGGAGGGATTTCAGCCTGTGGCTGGCAGGGCGCGCCCGTTCGGCGGGATGGTGGAAGCGGCGGGCGGCGTGCATGGTAACGGCAGTTCAATTCAGTGGAAGGGGGGTGCGTTATGAGTGCGATGGAAGACAAAATCACCAGTTTGTTGGCCGAAGGCAAGGTGTTCCAGCCACCGGAGCAGGGTCGCGGGCAGGCCTGGGTCAAGACCATGGAGGAGTACAAGAAGGCCTACGCCGAGTCCATGGCCGATCCCGAGGGTTTCTGGTCCAAGCGGGCCGAGGAACTGGTCACCTGGGACAAGAAATGGGACAAGGTCATGGAGTGCGACCTGTCCGTGCCCGAGGTGAAATGGTTCCTCGGCGGCAAACTCAACGTCTCGGTCAACTGCCTCGACCGCCATCTCACTGACGGCCGACGCAACAAGGCGGCCATTATCTGGCAGGGCGAGCCGGAAGAGGATGTCCGTGTCTACACCTACCAGATGCTCCATGACGAGGTCTGTCGCTTTGCCAACGTACTCAAGAAAAAGGGCGTTAAAAAGGGCGACCGAGTGGCGATCTACCTGCCCATGGTACCCGAACTGGCCATCTCGCTCCTGGCCTGCGCCCGTCTCGGCGCGGTCCACTCGGTGGTCTTTGGCGGTTTTTCCGCCATCGCCCTGCAGAGCCGCATCGAGGACTGCCACGCCAAGGTGCTGATCACCGCCGACGCCGTGGTCCGCGGCGGCAAACCGATCCCGCTCAAGCCCAACGCCGACGAGGCCCTGCTGACCTGTCCCAGCGTCGAGACCTGTGTCGTGGTCCGGCGGGCCGGCAACGAGATCGAGATGAAGGAAGGCCGCGACTGCTGGTGGCACAAGGAGGTGGGCGCCAAGGACATCTCCTCGTTCTGCGAGCCCGAGTCCATGGACGCCGAGGATATGCTCTTCATCCTCTACACCTCCGGCTCCACCGGTAAGCCCAAGGGCGTGGTCCACACCACCGGCGGCTACCTGACCTATGTTATGCATACCGCCCAGTGGGTGTTCGACCTCAAGGACAGCGACGTCTACTGGTGCACCGCCGACATCGGCTGGATCACCGGCCACAGCTACATTCTCTACGGGCCGCTGGGTCTGGGGGCCACGGCGCTGATGTTCGAGGGTATTCCCTCCTACCCGGGGCCGGATCGCTTCTGGCGGATCGTCGAAAAGTTCAAGGTCAACATCTTCTACACCGCGCCCACGGCCATCCGAGCGCTGATGCGTGATGGCGTCGAGCCGACCCAGAAATGGGATCTGTCCAGCCTGCGCATTCTCGGCACGGTGGGTGAGCCGATCAACCCCGAGGCCTGGATGTGGTATCATATCAACATCGGCAAGGAGAAACTGCCCATTGTCGACACCTGGTGGCAGACCGAAACCGGCGGCATCATGATTTCGGCCTTGCCCTACGTCACCCCGCTCAAACCCGGCTCGGCCACCCTGCCGCTGCCCGGCATCGACGCGGCAATCTACAACGAGGCAGGGCAGGAGGCCGGGGCCAACGAGGGCGGCCATCTGGTCATCCGCAAACCCTGGCCAGGCATGCTCCGCGGCGTTTTCGGCAACCCCGAGCGGTACAAGAAGGCGTACTTCAACCGCTATCCGGACACCTACGATCCGGAAGACGGCGCCCGGCGGGATGAGGACGGCTACTTCTGGATCATGGGCCGGCTTGACGACGTCATCAACGTGTCCGGGCATCGGCTGGGCACCGCGGAGATCGAGTCCGCCCTGGTTGCCCATGAGGCCGTGGCCGAGGCGGCGGCGGTCGGCATGCCGCACCCGATCAAGGGGCAGGCGATCTTCGCCTACGTTACCCTGATGTCCTGGGCCGAGGAGAGCGAGGAGTTGCGGGCCGAGTTGCGGCAGCACGTGCGCAAGGAGATCGGACCCATTGCCACCCCCGAGGTGATCCAGTGGGCGCCGGGTCTGCCCAAGACCCGGTCGGGCAAGATCATGCGTCGCATCCTGCGCAAGATCGCGGCCAATGATTTCAAGGATTTTGGTGATACC
>CAZFPV010000281.1:0-3341 GCA_964521155.1 uncultured Desulfobulbus sp.
GAGGCCAGAAAGGATGAATTCGAACGCGCAACCAGGGCTGCATTCGAAGGCGTGGATCTCAGCCTGCCTGGTCGTTGCCTGCCCTTTGGCAAATTGCATCCGGTCACCCAGGTGATGGATGAAATCTGCGCCATCTTCGAGGGGCTGGGGTTTGCCGTAGCCGAGGGACCCGACGTCGAGACCGACTACTACAACTTCGAGGCCCTCAATATCCCCAAGCACCATCCTGCCCGTGACATGCACGACACCTTCTATGTCACGGACTCGATCCTCCTGCGCACTCACACCTCGCCCATGCAGGCGCGAATCATGGAGAAGCAGGATCCGCCTCTGCGCTACATCGCGCCGGGCAAGGTGTATCGCTGCGACTCCGACATTACCCATACGCCAATGTTTCACCAGGTGGAAGGGTTTCTCGTGGACCGGCAGGTCTCCTTTTCCGACCTCAAAGGCGTGTTGACCAGTTTTACCCACAAGATGTTCGAGCGGGAACTACCCCTGCGCTTCCGACCCAGTTTCTTCCCCTTCACCGAGCCCAGCGCCGAGGTGGACATCGCCTGCGTCATCTGCGGCGGCGAGGGATGCCGGGTGTGCAAGCGCACGGGCTGGCTGGAAATCCTTGGTTCCGGCCTGATTGATCCCGAGGTGTTGAAGATGGTGGGCTACGATCCGGATGTCTTTTCCGGTTTTGCCTTTGGCCTGGGCGTCGAACGCATCGCCATGCTTAAGTACGGCATCGACGACATCCGTATGTACTACGAAAACGACCTCCGTTTTCTCTCCCAGTTTTGACCCGGTTTTCCCCTGCCCTGGCCAGCCCGCCGTCTCTCCGTCGCGACCGGCGGTCGGGCAAGGCAGGGTCGCAACCGGTGGCCTAGCAGGTGCGATCTTGCTGTTTTCTCTACCCTTACCGCGGCTGACAACGCAAACCTCCTGACCAATCCCGACCGGCCCTGCCGATGCAGGTCCCCGGGGCGACAACGCTGCAAACGGCGGATAGGATACCCATGAAATTCACAGTCAGTTGGCTCAACCAATTTGTTTCCACCCAAGGGCGCACCCCTGCCCAGATCGCCGACAAGCTAACCATGCTTGGGCTCGAAGTGGACAGTGTGCAGGAACTGTTCGCCGAACTGGAACCGATCACCACCGCCAAGGTGACCAAGGTCGAGCGGCACCCCGATGCCGACAAACTAACCGTCTGCGAGGTCGAAACTGGCGACGAGACCGTTCAGGTAGTCTGCGGCGCGCCCAATGTCCGCCCTGGCATGGTCACCGCCTTTGCTCGTCCCGGCGTCAAATTGCCCGACGGGAATAAGATTAAAAAGTCCAAGGTGCGGGGTGTAGCCTCGGCCGGAATGCTCTGCAGCGCCCGCGAACTCGCCATCAGCTCCGATCACAGCGGCATCCTCGATCTGGACGAATCGCTTGCGCCCGGCATGCCTGTTGCCCAGGCCCTGGGTCTGCGTGACACGGTCATCGAGGTCGACCTGACCCCGAACCGTCCTGATTGCGCCAGCGTACGCGGCATTGCCCGCGAGGTCGGCGGCTTCACCGGTCAGACCATCCGGCCGCTGGTTGCCCAGATCACTGCGCTCGCCGCTACCCACCCCGACTATGCCGTGGTCATCGAGGATCAGGAACTGTGCCCGCGCTATACCGCAAGAAAACTCAGCAACGTCGCCATTGGTCCCTCGCCGCTGTGGATGCAGCAGCGGCTGAGCGCGGTGGGCATGCGACCGATCAATAACATCGTTGACATCACCAACTATGTCATGCTGGAGTCCGGCCAGCCGCTGCACGCCTTTGACTTCACCACCCTCAAGGGGGCAACGATCGTGGTACGCAGGCCCAGGTCCGGCGAAGCCACCATCACCACCCTCGACGGCAATGAGCGCACGCTCGAGGCCGACACGCTCCTGATCTGCGACGCCGAGCGGCCCGTGGCCGTGGCCGGGGTGATGGGCGGTTTGGAGACGGAAATCACCGAGGGGAGCAGCACCATTCTCATCGAATCGGCCTGCTTTCATCCGGTCTCTATCCGACGGACCGCCCGCCGGCTCGGTCTGCCCTCCGAATCCTCCTACCGTTTCGAGCGCGGAGTCGATCCTGACCTCGCTGCCAGCGCCTTGGAACGCGCGGTCAACCTCATGGTGGAGTATGCCGGCGCCGTGCCCGATGCCAGCGGCATCGACCTTTACCCCGGCCGCAAGGACCGGTTGCGACTGCAGTTGCGGGTTGAGCGGGTCTGCTCGCTCCTGGGCTTGAACGTCAGCCAGGACGAGGTGGCCCGATTGCTGCGTGGCATAGAGTTTGCGGTTGAACAAAACAGCAACGGCGTTCTGACGGTCACGGTTCCCAGTTTCCGAATCGACATCGAACGTGAGGTCGATCTGGTAGAAGAGGTGGCGCGGCTGGTCGGATACAACGAAATCCCGACCTCGCAGCCGACCATTCGCATGGACTATCCCAAACGGGATGAACTGCGCTCCCTGCGTCAGGAGATAGCCCGGATCCTGACCGCCCAGGGCTTTTACGAAGCGATCAACTACAGTTTCGTGGCTGAAAACCATCTCGACCTCTGCCGTCTGGGCCAAGATGACAACCGCCGCCAGGTCACCCGGTTGCTGAATCCGCTCTCCGAGGAGCAGAGTGTGATGCGCAGCCTGCTTCTGCCCGGCCTGTTGGAAAACATTCGCCGCAACATCAACTTCCAGCGCGGCGACGTCCGCCTCTTCGAGACGGGCAAGATTTTCCTTCAGCGGCAGCCGAACACCCTGCCCGAGGAGCGGATGATGCTCTGCGCGGTGATCAGCGGCAACCGCCATGCCGGGGCGGCTCCGCTCCATTTTGCCGGCAGCCAGGCTGATGTGCTGGACATCAAAGGCGCGGCCGCAACCCTCTTTGAGGTGCTGCGGTTCATAGGCCAGGATGGCGCCCTCTTCCGCCAGGACCCTGGGGTGACCGAGCCCTACTGCGATCCCCACTGCCGCCTTGCCATCATTGACGGCAAGAAGCCGATCGGCACGCTCGGCGCGGTTCATGCGGAAACTTTGAAAGGGTTTGGCATCAAACAGGAAGTTTACTATCTGGAGATTGACCTGCAACAGTTGCTCACGCTTGACCGGCAACCAAAGAAATTCGCCAGCCTGCCCAGATACCCCTCGGTCAAACGAGACACCAGCCTGGTCGTGCCCGAAGCGACACCAGCGGGTGATCTGCTGCGGACAATCGCTGCTCAGGAGCAGAAATATATTGAATCCACTGATATTTTCGATGTATATCGTGGCAAACCGATCAAGGCCGGCTGCAAGAGCGTTTCTCTTTCCGTGACCTACCGC
>CAZFPV010000282.1:0-3340 GCA_964521155.1 uncultured Desulfobulbus sp.
GCTCGGACATGGTGAGCTGCAGGGTGTTGCCGGCCAGGCGCAGGGGAAAGGCCAGAAACTGCTTGGCCGTCTCGTAGGGCACCAGGGCCAGGGCCTCTTTGCTCGGCGGCTCCTCTTCGATGGACACCAGGGTAAAATTGTGCATCCTGCTGAGAAAGTTGGCGATCGTGTCCCGCTCGATCGCCCCGCTTTCCAGCAAAATTTTGCCCAGTCGATGCCCGGTCTTTTTCTGGACGCCCTTGGCCTCCTCGAACTGGGTGGCGGTAATGTAACCCGCCTTGCTCAGGAGTTCGCCGATCTTCAGCTTGCCGGCGCCGGACTGGTCCTTGACCGTCTTCTTCATGGAGCTGCGCTCCGGCGGCTGTCCTGGTCGTATCATTGGTTGCGAGCCTGAAAAATCTTGGAGGAGAATGGAATATACAATTTCAAACGATAGTATAACCTATTGTACATGGAAAAGGAAAGAGGGTCAAAAAAAGAACCGGTCATCATGGGGGCAGACTGGTGCTGCCCGTTGCGGGAGAACGGATGGGGCGGGAGCGGAAGGCAAGTTTGGGCGGCATCGAGGCGGGTCGCGCCCGCATGGGGAGGAACGCCGCAGGCCCTCGGAAGGCGTGCGAATCAGGAGAAGATGGCTGGATAGCGGCGCCGCAGTTCCTCTCCCAGGGGAATCATGACCTCGCGCATGGACGGTTCGGCCGCGCGGGAAGTGCGCAGGGAGAGGATGTGCCGCCACTCCTCCATGTTGGCGTAAACGATGATTTCGGTCTTGCAGGAATTGGGCAGCACCGTCCGCGCGGCCTGGGCCGAGGAGGTCTCGATCAGCTTGAGGTACTGGCGCTCCATCATCTCCATGGACTGCTTCCAGACAGCAAATTCATCGCTGCCTTCAGCAAAGAAGAGCGGTTTGATGAAGGTGACCTCGTTGCCGAACTTGTCGTCGGCGTAGCGGCAGTAGCGCTGGCTCTCCTGGAGAAAGGCGCAGGGGCGATGGCGGACCAGTTCGTGGGTCACGGCCCGGTTGACGATGAACTTGACCGCGACATAGCGGTGCCTGGCCAACTGTTCCGGAGCCAGTCGATCCACTTCAGCGAGTTCCCATTTTTCGACGGCGATGCCGGCGGGCATGGCCTGGTCGCCGCCCAGCAGGGTCTCGAAGAAGTAGGGATGACGCCGGTGCAGAAAGACGGCGATGGCCGTGGAGATGGGGTCCTGGGGGTGAAAGACGTACATCTCGCGAAAGGCCCGAATCGAGCCGGAGATCAACAGACGGTTGTCACCCAGATGGTCGATCTGGAGAAACCGCGGCTGGCAGAAGAAGAGCGCGCTGATCGGCTCGGCCGAGTCGCAGGCAACGGTCAGGGTAACCACACCCATCTCCAGCACCGAGTTGTGGCCGTGGTCTGCCATCTTGCGGACAAAGGGAATGGCGGAGTCGGGTTCGATCCGGTGTTCGCTCTTGTAGCAGATGCGACCGCAAAATTCGATCCGGGCCGCCAGGCTCTGGCGGTCCAGGTCATCGAGGATGGTGAAGCTGGGAGCGATGATGCGCATGGGCGATGATGGTCGGGGGAAAAAGGAACGCCGCCCGTGGCGGGCGGCGTCTGTTGGGCAGTGTACTACTTGTTTTCCTCCCAGAAGGGGGAGAGGGCGCGGAGGTTTTCAATAATGGCCGGCATGTGGGCCAATACGTAGTCGACCTCCTCTTCGGTGTTGTGAATTGACAGGCTGAAGCGGATCGAGCCGTGCGCGGCGGTGAAGGGCACGCCCATGGCCCGGAGCACGTGCGAGGGCTCGAGCGAGCCCGAGGTGCAGGCCGAACCGGAGGAGGCACAAATGCCCAGCCGGTTCATGTGCAGGAGGATGGCCTCGCCTTCGACATACTCGAAACTGATGTTGGCGGTGTTGGGCAGGCGCAGGGTCGGATGCCCGTTGCGCAGGGATTTGGGGATCGCGGCCAGCAGACCGCCTTCGAGCTTGTCGCGCAGGGACTTGACCCGGGTGTTCTCTTCGTTCATGTGGCTGGCTGCCAGTTCGCAGGCCCGGCCCAAAGCAACGATGGAGGCCACGTTCTCGGTGCCGCCCCGCCGCCCCTTCTCCTGGTGGCCGCCATTCATGAAGGGAACAAAGGGTGTACCCTTGCGCACGTAAAGCACGCCGATGCCCTTGGGGGCATGCAGTTTGTGGCCGGAAAGGCTGAGGAAGTCGATGGCCGTTTCTTTCAAGTTGATCGGGATCTTGCCCACCGCCTGGACTGCGTCGGTGTGGAAGAGGACGCCGCGTTCCCTGGCGATGGCGGCCATCTCTTCCACCGGGAAGAGCACCCCGGTCTCGTTGTTGGCCCACATGACGCTGGCGATGGCAGTCTCGTCGGTGAGACTGTCCTTGAACCGCTGCAGGTCCAGGGTGCCGTCGCTCTCCACGTTCAGTCGGGTGGCATGGTACTTGCGGCCGGTGAAGATCTCCAGGTTTTCGCAGAGATTCTTCACCGCCGGGTGTTCCACCTTGGTGGTGACCACGTGGTTTTTCTCCGGGTGAGTCTGGATGGCCGAGAGGATGGCAGTGGAGTCGCTCTCGGTGCCGCAGCTGGTGAAGACGATCTCCTCGGGCGCGGCCCCGATCAGGTCGGCCACAGACTGGCGCGCCCTGGCGATGGCCCGGGCGGAATGGTCGGCAAAGGAATACATGGAGGAGGGGTTGCCATAGTACTCGGTCAGATAGGGCAGCATGGCGTCCAGCACCTCGGGGGCGATCCGGGTGGTGGCGTTGTTGTCCATATACACAAGCTTCTCCCGCGATTCGGCCATCACTTGTCCTCCTCGACGATCAGGCTCTCGGCCACCTGTTCGCGTAGTTTTTTCTCCACATATTCCTTGAGCGTGGTGCGCGAGGAGTAGCAGTTGGCGCAGGCCCCGCGCAGCGAGACGGTGACGAAGTCGCCGTCGATGTCGATCAGCTGGATGTCGCCGCCGTCCTTCTTCAGGTTCGGCTTGATCTCGCGCTCGATCACCTCCTCGATCTTCTTGATCTTCTCCAGGGTGGTCATGCGCTTTGCCTTCTTGGCGGCCACGGGCTGGGCCTCCGCGCCCTCGACCGTCTCGGCCAGGATTTGGCGCAGCCGGCCTTCGCACTTGCCGCAGCCGCCGCCGGCCTTGGTGTAGTTGGTGATCTCCTCCACCGATTTGAGCGCGTTCTCCCGCACCGCCCGGATAATCTCCAGATCGGTGACGCCGAAGCACTCGCAGACCACCTCGCCCTGGGCCATGGGCAGGATCGCGCCGGTATAGTCGGCGATGGCGGCCTCGAGTGCCTCCCGGCCCATCACCGAGCAGTGCATCTT
>CAZFPV010000283.1:0-3335 GCA_964521155.1 uncultured Desulfobulbus sp.
CAGCAGTTCACGGGCGAGATCCATGCGCTCGGCCCGGCCGGAATCGAGGCGGCGCAGGCCGCGCCGGTCTCCGATGCGGCCGCCTGCCGCAAGGAACTGCGCCAACTGGTCGAGACCTACGACATTCACGCCTGCCAGGACTGCGGCAAGTGCTCCTCGGCCTGCCCGCTGGCCCTGATCGGCAAGCCCTTCTCGCCCCGGGCCATCGCCTCGGCGGTAATCACCGGCGGCATCCATGCCCCGGGTGTGCAGGAAAACGCCTGGTCCTGCCTGACCTGCGGCATCTGCTACGACCGCTGCCCCTCGGCGGTCAACTTCCCGGCCTTCATCAAGGATTTGCGCCACCTGTACCGCCAGACCGAACTGCCCGGCCAGGAAGTGCACGGCGGCTTCTTCCACTCGCTGATGCGCTCGATGACCTCGAAGGCGATCACCCCCAGGCGCTGGCAGGATCTGCCCGGGGAAATCCGCGTCGACCCGGAGAGCACCACCCTGTTCTTCGGCGGTTGCGCCCCATACTACGATATCTTCTTTGCCAAGCACAGCGACGTTCAGACCGAGCGGATTCTGCTTGATAGCCTGCGGCTGCTGAACTTTTTCGATGTCACTCCGCGGCTGCTTCCCGACGAGCGCTGCTGCGGCCACGATCTGTTGTGGTCCGGCGACCGGGAGAACTTCAGCCGGCTGGCAAGCCTCAACGTCGAGCGGCTGCACGAGCTCGGCATCGAGACCGTGATCACCACCTGTCCGGAATGCTATATGACCCTGCACACCACCTATGCCGAGCTGGGCTTCGAGCCCCGCTTCAAGGTGGTGCATCTGTATGATTTTCTCGAGGAACAGATCGACAAGGGCGCGGTCGGCTTTGCCCCCCTGGACCGCAGGATCACCTTCCAGGACAGCTGCCGCCTCGGCCGCCTGGAGAACCGAGCCGACCTGCCGCGTCAGCTGCTCGCACGCCTCAAACCGGCGCGGTTCACCGAGATGCAGGCCTCGGGCGGGGCCTCGATCTGCTGCGGCAACTGCGCCTGGACTGGCTGTGACTCGTACAGCAAGGCCATGCAGGTCAAGCGGCTTGAGCAGGCGCACGCCACCGGCAGCGACCTGCTGGTCACCGCCTGCCCCAAGTGCCAGATCCATCTCACCTGCGCCATGGAAGACCCCTTCCGGCGTGAACAGCTCAGCATCGAGCTGATGGACCTGACCAGCCTGATTGCCCAGACCATCCGCTGGGAGTGACAGTGCAATGAGCACGACCGGCCACCACCGTTTTCGCGCACAAGTAAAAATACAAACCGCTCAACCGTATCAGTTATCTGGAGAATACCATGGCAAAACCCGCATCCGCCAAACCCGCCGCCAGCGACCAGGAAGCGCGCATCGGCGTCTACGTCTGCCACTGCGGCCTTAACATCGCCCAGTCGGTGGACTGCGGCCGCGTCGCCCGGACCGTGGAGAACGAGGACGGCGTCGTCGTGTCCAAGGACATTGTCTACGCCTGTTCCGAGCCGGGACAGCAGCAGATCAAGCAGGACATCCTCGACAACGGGCTGGACCGGGTGGTGATCGCCTCCTGCTCGCCGCGCCTGCACGAGCCCACCTTCAAGAAGATGATCGACGCGGTTGGCCTCAACCCCTACATGCTCGACATGGCCAACCTGCGGGAGCAGTGCAGCTGGGTGCACATGAACGACCGTGAGGGCGCTACCCTCAAGGCCGAGACCCTGGTCAATATGGCGATCTCGCGCGTCCGCCACCTGGAGCCGCTGCACGAGGAAACCCTGCCGCTGACCCCGAAGACGCTGGTCATCGGCGGCGGCGTGGCCGGCATCCAGGCGGCGCTTGATCTGGCCGACAGCGGCTACGACGTCACCCTGGTGGAGAAAAGCCCCTCGGTGGGCGGCATCATGGCCCAGATCGACAAAACCTTCCCCACCATGGACTGCTCTATTTGAATCTTAGGTCCTAAGATGACGGATGTCGGTCGACATCCACGGATACAGCTGTTGACGTTGAGCGAAGTGGTCGATGTGAAGGGATACGTCGGCAACTTCAAGGTAAAAATCATCAAAAAGGCGCGCTATGTCGATGAGACTAGCTGCACGGCCTGCGGTGACTGCGCTAAGGTCTGCCCGGTGGTACGGCCCGATGAGTTCAACATGGGCCTGGGTTCGCGCAAGGCGATCTACTCGCCCTTTCCCCAAGCGGTCCCGTCTTCCTATCTGATCAACGCCAAGGAGTGCCTGGGCCACAACCCAGCGGTCTGCTCCAAATGCGTCGAGGTCTGCGCCAAGGGCTGCATCAATTTTCACATGTCGGACGAAGAGATCACCCAGGAGGTGGGCACGATCATCGTCGCCACCGGGCTGCAACCCTACGACCCGACCGAGATGGACGAGTATGGCTACACTCGGTTCGACAACGTCCTCACCAGCCTGGAGTTCGAGCGCCTGGTCAATGCCAGCGGTCCCACCAAGGGTTCACTGATCCGGCCCTCGGACCGCAACCATCCGAAATCGGTAGGGTTCATCCAGTGCGTGGGCTCGCGCTCGGCGAAAAAGGGTGGCCAATACTGCTCCAACATCTGCTGCATGAACACGGTCAAATCGACCCTGATCCTCAAAGAGCATTACCCGGATATCGAGGTTAAGGTGTTCTATATCGACATCCGCGCCTTTGGCAAAGGCTTCGAGGATCTCTACACCCGCAGCCGCCGCATGGGCGCCCAGTATATCCGCGGCCTGCCCGGCTCGGTCGAGCAAACGGAGAGCGGCAGCCTGCGGGTCGCGGTGGAGAACCAGGCCACCGGCACGCTCGAGTTTCATGAACTCGACATGCTGGTCCTGGCTCAGGGCATGAAACCGGCGCCGTCGACTCAGCGGCTGCAGGAGATCATGGGCCTGCAACTGACCGCGGACGGCTTCTATCTGGAGGCCCATCCCAAGCTGCAGCCAGTGGACGCCGCCACCCGGGGCATCTTCTTTGCCGGCTGCGCCGAGGGACCCAAGGACATCAAGGAGAGCGTCACCCAGGCCTCGGCCGCGGCCATGCGAGCCATCCGGGTGATGCACAAGGGAACGGTGACCACCGAGCCGATCACCTCGGTGATCATTACTGAGAAATGCAAGGCCTGCGGCAAGTGCGCCGAGGTCTGCCCGTACAACGCGATCACGGTGGATGTGAAGGCCAAGAAAGCGGCGGTGGTCAACTCGGCTGCCTGCGCCGGCTGCGGCACCTGCTCGGCCGAATGCCGCTTCGACGCCATCAGCATGAACCATTTCACCGACGCCCAGATCTTGGGCCAAGTGGACACCATGCTCGAGACCGCGCCGGAA
>CAZFPV010000284.1:0-3330 GCA_964521155.1 uncultured Desulfobulbus sp.
TCTTTCTCCTGGCCGCGGCGACCGCCCAGGAACACTACCTCTACCTGGTTTCCAGCGAGGGCATCGAGTTCCAGGGCAGTTTGCGGGACGGCTTTCTTGCCGATGAGTTGCTCGATTTTTTTGGCTACGAGAGCAGTGAGGCCTTTCGTGACCTCAGCGCCCGCGCCGATGCGCTCCCGGTCTATGAGCCACTCAGGCAGGACGAGGACATCTGTCCGGCCTGCCATGCCGAGGCCGGCGAATACCACGAGCTGGGGTGTCCGGTGGAGATCTGCCCCTGGTGCGGCGGTCAACTCATCCACTGTGACTGCCGCTACGAGCGGCTGGGGGTGGACGCGATCGCCTCCGAGGAGGATTTGTTGCAGTTCGAGGCTATCCTGGAGGAGCAGGGGCGGATTCCCTATTCCAGGGAACAGCGGCCCAGCTTCGCCGGCGACGGCCCGGACGTCGTCTTTGAATAACAACGGCCCGGCCGGGCAGTGAGACTGTCCGATCGGGCCGTGGATGCGGGATCAGGGGGAGCCGTTCGGGGCGCCCTTTTTATTTCTTGCTCTTCTGGTTCTGCAGGTAGTGGAACAGGTCCGAGTCCGCCGAGAGAATCAGCGAGGTGTTCTTGGTGACAATATGGCGGTAGCTCTCCAGACTCTTCTGAAAGGCGAAGAACTCGGAGTGGCCGGTATAGGCCTGGGCGTAGATGCGGGCAGCCTCGGCGTCGGCCTTGCCCCTGATTTCAGTGGCCTCGCGCTGGGCGGTGGAGGTGATCTCCTGCAGCTCCCGCTCTACCCGGCCAAGGATTTCAGCCTTGAGGCCTTCACCGGTGGACCGTTTTTCCGCTGCGATCCGCTTGCGCTCGGAGATCATGCGGTCATAGACCTTGAGGCGAACCGACTCGATGTAGTTGACCCGCTTGAACATCACGTCCAGCAGCTCGATGCCGTACTGGGGTGTGATCTTCGAGGCGTTCTCAAGCACCATCTGGCTGATCTTGTCCCGGCCCACCGACGGCGGGGCGATCATGTCCCGCGACTGGATGGTGGAGGCCATGAAATCCTGCGACCAGTCCGAGCTGCGGATAATCTCGATCAGGTCATTCTTGTTGACCAGGTCCCGCACCGTGCCGTCGAGGATGTCATCCAGCAGACTCATGGCCCGCCGTTCGCTGCCCACCGCCTGGAGAAAGCGGAGGGGGTCGGTGATCCGCCAGCGGGCGGTGTTGTCCATATAAATAAAGGTCTTGTCGTTGGTCGGAATCTGATTGGGGTCGCCATCCCAGACCATGATGCGCTTGTCGAAATACTGCACCTTCTGGACGACCGGCAGCTTGAATTTGAGGCCGGCGGTCTGGATCGGGCCGCCAACCGGCGCGCCGAACTGGGTAATGACCGCCTGCTGGCCCTCGGACAGGATGTAGAATCCGTCCCAGACCGCGGCGGCGGCAATGGTGATCAGGCCAAGAAGAAGAAAGCGGATGATATGTTTCATGCGTCCCTGTGGTGTGGGTGATGGCTGAACCGGTTGCGGCGGTGAACGTCTGTTATTGTGCTGCCGGGGCCGGGGCCGGGGTCGGCTCCTTGACGACCTTGCGGCTGAGATCGAGCAGCGGCAGCAGGTTCTGCTGCTTGCTGTCGACCACATAGACCTGCTCGACCTGGGGCAGGATCTCCTGCATCGCTTCCAGATACATGCGCTGCCGGGTGACCTCCTCGGCCCCCTGGTATTCCTTGACGATGGCGGTGAAGCGGTTGGTCTCGCCATTGGCGCGGTTGACCCGCTCCACGGCATAACCCCTGGCCTCCTCGACGATCTGCTTGGCGCTGCCCTTGGCCTTTGGGATGACCCGGTTGTAGGTCTCCTCGGCCTCGTTGACCAGGCGCTTCATGTCCTGGTCGGCGACGTTGACCTCGTTGAAAGCCGGCTTGACCTGCTCGGGCGGATTGATGTCCTGCAACTGCAGGGTAACGACGCTGACGCCGCATTGCAGCCTGTCCAGTTGGACCTGCAGTTCTTTCCTGGCGCTGGCGGCCAGCACCTCGCGGTTGCTGAGCACGTAGTCGAAGTCCATGTTGCCGACGATGCGGCGGGTGACTGTTTCCGAGGCGTCACGTACGGTCTGGGCCACGTCGCGCACTTTGTAGAGGAAGTTGACTGGGTCGTTGACCTTGTACTGGACGATCCAGGCCACCTCGATCACGTCCTTGTCGCCGGTGAGCATCAGCGCCTCCATGTCGAATCCCTTGCGATCGAAGGTGGTGTTGACGCCAGGCGTGCGGGTACGAAAGCCGAACTCCTCCTTGCGCACGCTCTCCACGTCAACCTTGGTCAGGTCCTCGACGTAGGGGATCTTGAAATGGAGGCCTGGCGGCGAGGTGCGATGATACTCGCCAAACCGCAGCACGATGCCGACCTCGCCCGGTTTGATGGTGTAGAAGGCGGCGAGCACAGCCTGGACGGCAATGAAGGCGGCGACGATGGCGCCGATTTTTCCCGGACCCGACAGCGGACTTTGCGGCCCCTCGGGAACCGGGCTGCCCTGGTCGCCGCGCGGGGGCTCCTTGCGCTTGCCCTCGAACATGTCGCGGATCTTCTGGATCAGGGCGGCAAGCAGGTCTTCCGGTCCGCTGCTCTGTTTCTTCTTGCCCCAGGGGGGCTGTTCGTTCATCGGCATGAATGGGACTCCGGTGGGTGGGCGGAAACACGTGGGAACGACATCCCGAAACCGGGGCAATCTTGCTTGACAGGACTGTCTGCCAAGGGTCGGAACACGTGCGATTGGCGACTATATATGCACTGCGGCCGGCATCGTCAAACAAGATCGGACAGGCCTGTGCGCTTTCTCCGGCGGTGAAGGCCGGTCGGGGGGGCGCTGTGCCGCCGGTTCGGCAGCGGAGCAGAGAGGTCGTGGGGGCGTCAATGGGGAGATCTTGTGAGGCTTCTCCGGGTACGGGAAACAAGAGGCCGGCGGCCGAGCGGGGCGGCCAATCCGGATGCGCGCACGCCCTCGCGGGCAGAGGGCGTGGCGCAGTTTCGACACGCAGGCAAGCGACCGCGGCCGCCTTGACCGCGGTTTGCCTTTCCCGGCAGGAGGTTCAGCGGCTATGCTTGAACACTTTGGTGGCGTACATGGACGCCAAATAGCTCTTCGATGCGCCGCCAAGATCAATGAACTTCATTCCGCATGTGTACTGCTGGTTGCGTTGCCGTACATGCCTGACCAGGGCGCGGGAGATGATCTTTTCATTGCCGAGCAGCAGGCCCACCTTGAGCTGCTGGTCCTGTTCCAGCCGGGAGGCCAGGTTGATGGCCAGGCCGCCTTCGCTGATGTCATGGAGG
>CAZFPV010000285.1:0-3322 GCA_964521155.1 uncultured Desulfobulbus sp.
TACCGGGCCGGGGTGGGCGACTGCTTCTGATCGGCACGGCCGGCGGCGAGCCCGGGCATGCCGTCGGCGGCATAGATGCGCTCAGATGGTCAGGACCGAGTTTTCCTCGCCGTATTCGTTGCCAGCATAGCCGTCTGCCGCCGGGTCGTTGACCCAGACGTTGCCGTCCAGCACATACCGGAAGAGGTATGATCGCCCGGTCGGCAAGGAGAGCGACACCGAGAAGCTGCCGTCCTTCAGCTGCTTCATGGGCGTGTCCCGCAGGGACCAGCCGTTGAACTCACCGGCCAGGACCGCGCTCTTTGCCTGTTCTTCGTTGTCGTACTTGAAAGTGACGCGACAGGCCGCGCCGGTTTTGGAATAGCTTTTCTTCAGCATGGTATTCTCCTGGCTGCTGTATGTTGATCTCGAACCATCCCGCGACGATGGCGGACAGGACGGCGTCAACTGCAGGAAGTCTAAATCAGTCGAAGCATTCCATCAAGCAATACCTCGCTCCCGCTACTCATGGAACAGGCAGACGTCATTGACGCCATTGCCGCATCTTGACGGTGCAAGCGCAACGCGGCAATGTTTGTTGTTCCGGATTATTCAATTCTTTCTGTGCCCCCACCCCCCATGAATAACACCCAGGCGGCCTCCGGCCGTACCACGAAACTTCCCGAATTGCTGGCCCCGGCTGGCAGCTTTGAAAAACTCGAGACCGCCATCCATTATGGCGCCGATGCCGTCTATCTGGGCGGCAAAGAGTTCAGCCTGCGGGCCAGGGCCGCCAACTTTGACGGCGCGGACCTGCGCCGGGCCATCGACTATGCCCATGGACACCAGGTCAGGGCCTATGTCACGGTCAACATTTTCGCCCACAACCGCGATCTGGAAGGTCTTGCCCCCTATCTCCTGCAACTGCGCGAGGCCGGCGTCGACGGACTCATCATCGCCGACCCGGGCGTGCTCGACCTCGCCGCCCAGGTGGCGCCGGAGCTGCCGCTGCACCTGTCCACCCAGGCCAACGTCACCAACCGCGCCAGCGCCTGCTTCTGGGAGCGCCAGGGCCTGCGCCGCCTGAACCTGGCCCGCGAGCTCGGGCTGGAGGAAATCCAGGCCATCCGGGCCGCCACCGGGATCGAGCTGGAGGTGTTCGTCCACGGCGCCCTGTGCATCTCCTATTCCGGCCGCTGCATGCTCAGCAGCTACTTCACCGGCCGCGGCGCCAACCAGGGCGACTGCGCCCATCCCTGCCGCTACTCCTACGCCCTGGTGGAGGAGAAGCGGCCTGGCCAGTATTTCCCGGTGGAGGAAGACGGGCGCGGCACCTACATTTTCAACGCCCGCGACCTCTGCCTTCTCTTCCGCTTGCCCGAACTGATCGGCGCCGGGGTGGACTCGATCAAGATTGAGGGGCGGATGAAATCCGTGGGCTACGTCGCCGCCGTGGTCCGGCTGTACCGGCTGGCGCTGGACTGGCTGGCGGCCCGGATGGACGAGGGCCAGACCCTGGACGGTCTCGCCCTGCCCGAGGCGTTTCGCCGGGAAATTGACAAGATAGGCACCCGTGGCCAGAGCGAGAACTTTTTCGCCGGAATCCCTTCATCTGGGGACATGCTTTATGATACAATGCGAGTGGAGCAAAGATATGTGCCCGCGGCCATCGTTCGCGCCACCCAGCCGCTGCTGATCGAAACCCGGCACGCACTCGCCTGCGGCGACAGGCTGGAATACCTGGGCCGAACGATTGAACCGGAGGTTGTCACTGTCACCGGCCTGCGGGCCGAAGACGGCGCGCCGCTCGCCCGGGCCAATCCGGGCCGGCTGGTGGAACTCGACACCGAGCCGAAGCTGGGCCGGGTGGAAAGACAGACCCTATTGCGTAAGCATCTCGAACTACCATGACCTCATTTCTCAATGTGCCTTTCCTTCCCGAGGAGAGGTACCTCAAGTTCCTCATCGACTGCGCCGACGATCTGCATAGCGTCCATTTCAGCCTCCAGCATGATCAGGCCCTGGACAGCCGCATCCAGATCGCGCCGCCCGCTCAGCAGTCCAGGATGATCGACGGTCTGGCGCGGCTCCGGGGACCCAAGAAGTACGCCCTGCTCAACAGCCGCTTCTACACCCCGAAGATGCTCACCGACGGCCGCGCCATCCAGCCGATCATCGATGCGCTCACCCAGTTCCTGGAGTGCGGGGTGATCCACGGCATCGTCTACTGCGACCATTACCTGCTGCAACGGCTCGCCGACGAGGCCCCGCTGCTGGCGGCTCGCCTCGAGGCGGTGCCCAGCGTCAACACCATGCTCGACAGTTTCGACAAGATTGAGGCGCAGCTTTTCTACATCCGCGAGACCGGGTTCGCCATGCCGGCCAAGATCATCCTCGACCGCTCGCTCAACCGCAACCTGGACAAACTGGCCCGGATCGCCATGCAGATCCGGCAGCATGTTCCCGGGATACGCATCGAGGTGCTGGCCAACGAAGGGTGTCTGCCTTTCTGTCCCTTTAAACTCTCCCACGATTCCTATATCGCCTTGGCCAACCTGGACGGACGCGACCAGACCCATGCGATGAACTGCGACATCGGCTGCATGCGCTTCCTCGACGACCAGCCGCACCGCCTGCTGCAGTCGCCGTTCATCCGCCCGGAAGACATCGATCTCTACCTTTACCACGTCGACACCATCAAACTTTGCGGCCGCACCCTGGGGGCAGACTTTCTGATGAACGCCATCAACGCCTACCGCGCCCGCCGCTACGAGGGCAACCTGCTCGAGTTGCTCGATTCCATGGCCTGGCTGGCGGACAAGCTGTATGTGGACAACCGTATGCTGTCGTTCGATTTCGCCAACATGCTCAGCCAGTGCGACAACCGCTGCGAACAGTGCGGTTTCTGTCGGGAACTGTTTGCCTCCATCGCCCATCCTCTGTCCCTGTTCATCGAGGACCGCCGGGCGCGGGCCGATTGACAGTTGCCGCATTCGCGGGTACGCTGGGCACCTGTAGCCTCCCGCCCCTCTCCCCCTCGGAAGATATGGAATCCTTTGATCAGTTGCTTGCCGTTTCCACGGCCATTCACGGTCATCTCTGCGCCGGTCAGGTGATCGGCGTCCGCATGGCCATGGCCGGACTCGAACGCATCGGCATCGCCGACCCCAAGGGGGCCGACCGCAAGAAGCTCTATGTTCTGGTGGAGATCGACCGCTGCGCCACCGACACCATCCAGTCGGTGACCGGCTGCAGCCTGGGCAAGCGCTCCCTGCGCTGGCTTGATTTCGGCGTCATGGCGGCGACCTTTGTCAACCTGGAAAGCGGCCGGGCGGTGCGGGTG
>CAZFPV010000286.1:0-3320 GCA_964521155.1 uncultured Desulfobulbus sp.
ACAACCTGGATGTTGGTTTGGATTTGCTCAAGCACCGTGAGGCGATGGACAACTTCCTGGGCCTGGCCAACGACCTTCTTGCCGAGTTGCGGGCCACGGGCATGATCGACTCGGTGCATGAGGCGCTGGCCGATTGGAACCGCGACAACACCTTCAGCAAGATTTTCGAAATCAAAAAGGGACGGATCAGCGATTTCAAGATCGACCCGACCACCGCAATGAAGACGATGCTGAACCTTCTTTGCACCCACGTGGGGAGGGACCATGAGGACCAGGTGCGGCTGACGGCAATCAAACATCTCAACGAGCGCGACATTCCGGTGTATGAACTGTTCACTCCGGAAGGGGAGCAGCTCCCCGATTACTTTGAATAAGAGAGTTTCTGCCTGCCAAACCGGCCATTCGCCGCAGCGAGATGGTGCGGACGGGCAGTGTGGTTGAGGTGAAGCATGGTCGCGCCGTGTGTCCGGCGCCACATTTGATTACGGGCAATCCTCCATGACCCTGCGTAAAAATATCCTTATTGTCGATCGGGACACTGTGTTCTTGCACCAGCTGCGGGCCCAGTTCGCGCCTCACGGCGAGCGTTTCCAGGTGGCGTTTGCGAGGCAGGCGGCAAAGGCGACAGCCATCCTGGAACGGTTCGTGGTGCATCTCGTGGTTGTGAACATACACCTGGGCGGATACAGCGGGCTTGATCTCCTGCACCTTGCCCGGTCCAAGTATCCAAGCCTCAGGGTGATGGTGAGCAGCGACGACGAGATTCATGATGCCTTTAAACGAACCCTCAGGCATGGCGGGGCGACGGCGGTGCTGAAAAAACCCTTCCACGCCGATGCGGTGGTTTCCCTGATGGACAAGATGTGCCAGGAAGATGTCGTGTCCCAGGTTCCCGATTTTTTTCAGCTGATCGTGTTGCTGCAGATCGTGGCCTGCGAGAAACACTCGATCCGCTTGGAGGTAACCGACGACGCATCCGGCCAGACCGGAGCGGTGGTTGTTCTCAACGGGGTCCTGATCAAGGCTGCGGTCAACGGCGGTCCCACCGGCGTGGCGGCGCTCAGCCAGATGCTCATCTGGAAGCAACCGGTAATCCACAGTATCAGGCTGCCGCCACCGGACGGAGGGGGGCTTTCCGGCATTGCCTTGGACAAGGCGGTCCTGCAGGCAGTGGTCGGGTTGGACGAAGCCCTGGAAGGAAGTCGGCCGGATCAGATTGGCTGAGCCCACAGCCCTCCCGCCTGCTCAACCGTCAATTCGTTTTTCGCCCCACCCGGAACATCTCTCCATACACCGGCGGCAATTGCCGCTCCGCCAGTACCCGGACCACCGCCTCGACATCGTAGGCGCAGCGATGGTGGCTCACCTCGATTTTGCCGTTGTTGATGCTCAGGATGGCGTAGGCCGCCTCGGGATTGTTGTCGAACATCCTGCCCGCTGAGCCTGGGTTGATGAAATGCACGCCCTTGACACGGCGATGGTAGGGCGAATGCGAATGGCCGGTGATCACCACCTCGCAGCTCACATCCGCGGCCAGTTCGCGGAAACGTTTCTCCGGGGTGTCGGCGAACAGCTGTTCGTCGTGGTCGGCCGGGCTGCCGTGGAACAGTCCGATGAAGGTCTTGCCCAGGCGGAGCAGTTTCTTTTTTTTCAGGTCCAGGAGAAAGCGGATGTTCTCCTCGGCAAGCGCAGCCGCGGTGCTGGTGTACATGATCCGCTTGTCCGGGTTGGAAGGCTTCTTGAAATCCTTGCCTTTCAACAGCCTGATGACCTTATCGTCGGTGTTTCCCCGAATGCTGAAGGCCTTGTGTTGCCGCAGCCAGTCGATGCACTCGTTGGGGAAGGGAGCGTAGACGGTGGTGTCGCCACAGTTAAGGACGTACTCGCAGGCGAGATCCCGCACCTGTTCCTCGATGGCCCGCAGGGCCGGATAGTTGCCGTGAATGTCGCTGATGAGCAGGATGTTCATGATCTCCTCAGAGAAGCCCGCAGCCGTCGGCGGGTGGTGGTTTGGGGCGTGGTTGACGCCCGGCGCGAAGAGGAAAGGGGCGAGGGGGCTTTGGCCGCCATGATCACAGCAGCGGCCCCACCAGCAAGGCGATGTTCTCCAGCAGCCGTTCCCGGAAGGGCCTGGATTGGGAGGCCTCTAGATCATGCGCGGTGGCTGCCCTGAGATAGCTCTGCTGCAGGGCCCGGACCTGGTCGGTGAAGGCCCGGTCATAGACGAACAGGGTCATCTCGAAGTTGAGCCAGAAACTGCGCATGTCCAGGTTGACCGAACCAAACAGGCAGAAATCGCCGTCGACCGTGATTGTCTTGGTGTGCAGCAGGCCCCCGGAAAAGGCCATGATCCGCACCCCGGCCCGGGCGAGCGCGTTGTAGCGGGCCCGGCTGGCGTAGTGCACCAGGCGGGAGTCGTTCTTCTCCGGGACGATGAGCGTCACCTCCACTCCGCGCTGGGCCGCGGATTTGAGCGCGGCCAGGATGGCGTTGTCGGGCACGAAGTAGGGCGTGGTCAGGATCAGTTCCCGGCGGGCGGCATAGAGGGTGGTGAGCAGCAGGTCGTGGATGGCGCCCTCGCCGAACCCGGGACCGGACGGCGCCAGTTGTACCAGGGCCTCGCCGGTCGGCGCGACCTGACGGATATCGGTCGAACCAGCCTGGACAGCCAATGGCTTGTCGCTCTCCAGCAGCCAGTCGTGGAGAAAGGTGACGCAGAGCAGTTCCACCACCGGGCCGGTGATCTTGACCATGGCGTCGACCCACTCGCCCACCCCGTTGCCCTGTTTGAACAGGCGGGGGTCGACCAGGTTCTGGCTGCCGGTGTAGGCGATCCGGCCGTCGATGACCGCGATCTTTCGGTGATTGCGCAGGTCGATGCGGACAAACAGGGCCCGGATCAGGCCGGCCGGCAGGGCCTCGGTCAGCTGGATGCCGCTGGCGCGCAGCCGCGCCGCGGTCGGGCTCTTGAGAAAGGCCTTGGATCCGATGCTGTCCAGGAGCAGGCGGCAGGTGACGCCTCGACCGGCCGCCGCCAGCAGAGCCTCGATCAGCCGGTCCATCTGGCCGCCCTCGCCGAGGATGTAGAATTCCAGGAAAATGCTGGAAGTGGCCGCCTGGATGTCGTCGATGAGCAGGCGGAAGAACTCCGCGGCCTGGTCGATGAGCACAAGATCGTTGCCCGGCATGGTCGGCATGCCGGTGGTGGCGCTGATCTGCCGGTCCAGGGGAATGCATTCCGGGTTGATCCGGGTCCAGTCGATGTGGGGTTTGTTTTGCAGGGCGTTCGACCATTCCTTGATCACCGGCCGGTTCTTGAG
>CAZFPV010000287.1:0-1313 GCA_964521155.1 uncultured Desulfobulbus sp.
ACCCGGTCGGCGTAGCGCTCGAAGATGCTCTTGGCCTTCTCGGTGGCAGCCTGCTTACGGGCCATCCGCTCCTCGGCTGCCCGGGCCTGCTCTTCCTGGAATTGAGCCTGCTGTTCCTTCGCAGCCTCGGCGGCGCGGGCAATTTCTTCCTGGCGTTGCTGCTCCAGTCCGGCGGATTTCTGGGAGGCCGCTTCCGATTGCTCGTGTCGGGCCTGATCGCGCTGTTCGGCTTTCGCCCTGCGGTCTTCTTCCTCTTGGGCCGCCTTCTCGGCTATGGTCCGCTCTTCTGCTGCAAGCCCTTCCTGCCGCTTCTTCTCATCCTCGGCAGCAGCTTCGGCCTGCTGTTTGCGCTCGCGCTCGGCCAGCTCGTTGATGGCCCGCTCTCCGGTCTCCTTTTGCTTGGCCTGTTCGACACCCAGCGCCCCGAGCTCGGTCTGCTTGCCCAGGATCTGCTCGCCCAGTTTTCGCTTTGCGGATTCATCTTTTTCCGCAGCCTCGAGGCGGCGCAGCTCGGCCAGCTCTTCCTGCTTCAGCCAGATCCGCTCATTCATGGCGGCCCGGTCAAGCGCCAGGTTTTCCTCGATCCGCTTTCGCTCGTCGCTGATGTCGGCGGTCTTCACCCTGGCGAGATCAATGGCCTGCAGGCGGCGCTGGCTGGCGGCACTGGCTTCGGCCTGGTCAAGCTTGGCCTGCTCATCTGCCTCGGTCTTCTTGGCCTGGCGTTTCTCGACCTCTTCTTGCCGAAGCAGGTCCAGGCGCTCGGCTCGCAGGGCATTCAGCTTCTGCTCCACCTCCTCGGCTGCTTTCTTGTCCTCATCCGATGGGGTGGCGTTCAGGCCCATGTTCAGCTGCAGGCCTTCGTACTTTGCGATCTCCTCGTCGATCCCCTTGACCCGGCCGGTTGATATCTCGGACTCGACCTGGCGCCGTTCCGTTCCGGTAGCATCGCGCTTCTCCAGGTCGAGCGCTTTTTCCTTGGCAGCCAGGTCAGCCTCGGCCCGGGCCGAGGCCATCTCCTTCTCCAAGTCCTTGACCTGGTCGGCATAGGCTTTATGCCCTGCAGCCATGGTGGTCAGGGCGTCGGTGGTGGCCTGCTCCTGCTTCTTGGCAGACTCCTGAACCGCCTCCGTGACCTGCTTCTCGGCAGCCACTCGTTTGTTCGTGGCATCATAGGTGCCGGCATCGATCTCGGCCAGCAGCTCGCTGTATGCCTGGCGGGCCGCGTCCATCTCCCGGCTGACCGCCTCGGTGTCGCCGCCGCTGACCCAGGCCCAGGCCTTCTTCACCCCAAGCCAGGCCATGGTCACGGCATG
>CAZFPV010000287.1:1413-3318 GCA_964521155.1 uncultured Desulfobulbus sp.
CGCTGACCCAGGCCCAGGCCTTCTTCACCCCAAGCCAGGCCATGGTCACGGCATGGGCTGCGGTCAGGCCTGCCTTCTTGACGATGTCAAACTTGCTGAGCAGCGTGCCGATCTCCCAACCCACACCAAAGGCTGCCAGTAGCTTGGTGCCGGAACCCAGAATGGTGTTCACCTTGGTCAGGCTGCCGCCAAGCACGCCAGCCGACTCGGTGAGCGATCCGATGCCACCGGTTGCGGTGGTGACAAAGGCGGCAAACCCCATCCTGGCGATGGCAAAGACCCGGCTCAGGGTGCCAAACACCATGGCGCCCGTGGCCAGGCCGGCGATGGCCGCAGTCAGCCCAGGAAACCTGCGGGTCAGCTCGGCCACGGGGGAAAGCATGGAGGCAAGGACCTTGGCGCCGGTGTTGATCGCCGGCAGGAACCCATCGCCTATGGCCCGGACAATGTCCATCACCACGTTCTTGAGCAGCTGCAGCTGGTTCTCGGTGGTGGCGCTGCGGGTCTCGAACTCCTTGTTCATGGCGCCGGCATAGGCGGTTTTGTCTGCCACCTGGCCCATGGTGTCGCGGTAGGTCTGCAGGCTGCCCACGAGCACGCCGATGTCGTCCTGGAACTCCCGGCCAAACAGCCCGGTCAGCACCTCGGACCGCTTCTGCCCATCCAGCTTGGCCAGGGTTTCCAACAGCATGTTCAGGGCCTGCTGCGGATCCTTGGCCACCATGGCCGCCATCTGCTCGGCACTCACACCGATCCTGGAAAGCGCGTTCTTGAACTCACCCCCCTGCATGGTCGCGGTCTGCATCCGGTTGAGCAGGGTGTTGATTGCGGTGCCGGCTACCTCCGGCGGTTTACCCAGGCTGAGCATGGCTGCAGCGAGCGCTGCGGTCTGCTCCTTGGCCAAACCGAACTGCTTGGCCGATCCACCAACCCGGAGCATGACATCAACGATGTCTTTTTCCTTAGCTGCGCTGGTGTTGCCCAACTGGTTGATAGCATCACCCAGGTTCGTTACTTCGGGAATGGTCAACTGGTAGACGTTTTTGATCTTGCCGATGGCATCGCCGGCGTCGTTGGCTGCCATGTCAAACGCCGTGGCCATCTTGGCGGTGACTTCGGTGAACTCGGGAATCTCCTTGGCGGCAATGCCCAGCTGCCCTCCAGCGGCGGCGATCTTGGCAAGTTCGCCAGCATCCAGCGGGATCGTGTAGGTCATACCGCGCAGCTGGCCGGCAAGCTCGGCCATCTCGGCCTTGGTGCCGCCGACGGTCTTGTTGACGTCCGCCATCCTGCTCTCAAACCGGATGGCCTCACGGGATGCCATGACCAGGCCGGTGAATACGGCTGCAGCCTCGAGCGCCCGGCCCTTGACCTGGCCAAGCGCATCGCGCCAGCCCCCGGTCTGCGTGGTCAGTTCATCGACCCGCTGGCGCATGGCCACCTTGGCCTGGGCCAGCTCTCCCATGCTGGCGTTGCCTGACTTGACCAGGGCGACGTAGGCTTCTTTGGTCCTGTTGATCTCAGCCCGGATCTCTTCATGGCGCCGGACACCCAGCACGTCACGGGCGTTGGCGACCGCGGTCAGTTGCTGGTATTTGGCTTTGGCCTGTTCCAACTCGGAACGCAGGCGTGCCTGGGCCGCGCCCAGGTCGCGGGTAGAGACTCCGGCATCAGCCATGGATTGCCTCAACCGGTGCAGTTCGACACGCTGCCCCTCCATAACCTGCTTCAGCCGAGCAGCCTCGGTCTTGGCCTTTTCGAAGTCCTTGGCCATGGCCTTTCCGCCGGTACCTGCCTTGACCTCCCGGGCCAGCTCGGCGACCTTGCGCTGGGCCGCTTCGTAGGCCTTGGCCGTGTCCTCGGTCTGCCGCTTGAGATCGGCAAACCCCTTGATCGACGACAGGC
>CAZFPV010000288.1:0-3293 GCA_964521155.1 uncultured Desulfobulbus sp.
CGCCGTCAACCACGCCGTCGATAGCGTGCCAGTCGAACCAGCTCCAGAAGCGACGCACCGTCATCAGACTGTGCAGGCCAACCACCCGGTAGGCTTCACCCCAGGCGGCGTCACCCCACTGGATGGGCTTGCGCACCAGCCAGAGAAACCCGCGGCCAGCCTGGCGATAGAGCCAGTCGACATCAACGCAGATGCGGTCAACCGGTTCCACGTACCGTTTCAGCAGGGCAAAAGCCAGGGCGCCGAACCCGAGCAGCTGCAGCGTCTCCACCAGGTGATAGGTGGTGTACGGCGTGTAATCCATGGCGCGCGGCAGGAGATCGTAGAGTCCGCCGGGCAGGACGCCGACCAGCACGCAGAGCGTGGCCCCGAGGATCATGGCCATCTGCATGTTCCATACCGGGTCGGCGGCCCGGTTCCAGGTCTCCTCGCTGCAGCGGCTTTCACCGAAGAAGAGAAAATAGGGCAGCTTCAGGCCGTTGTACATGAAGGTGCCGGTGGCGCCGAACATCAGCAGCCAGGAAGCCCAGTACAGGTGCGACTCGAAGCCGGCGGCGACGATCATCGACTTGGACACGTAGGCGGCAAAGAACGGCGCCGCAGAGATCGACAGACAGCCGACAACGGTGCAGAAGAAGGTCAGCGGCATGCGGCCATACAGGCCGCCCAGTTCGGTGAACCTGGACTTGCCGGTCATGTAGAGGACCGTCCCTGTCCCCATGAACAGCAGGCTCTTGTAGAGGATGTGGACAACCGCGTGGGCGACCGCGCCATTGATGGCCAGATCGGTGCCGATGCCGATGCCGGCGACCATGTACCCTACCTGGGAAACGATGGACCAGGCCAGCAGCTTGCGGATGTCGTTCTCCATGACCGCGTAGACCACGCCGTACAGGGCCATGATCACGCCCATCATGACCAGCGCGTCCATGCCGGCGCAGGCCCGGGCCAGGGTGTAGACCGCGGTCTTGGTGGTGAAGGCGCAGAGAAAGACCGCACCGTTAAAGGAAGCCTCGGAATAGGCCTCGGGCAGCCAGGAATGCAGCGGCACCATGGCGGCGTTGAGGCCGAAGCCGATCATGATCAGCCAGGTGTACAACTGCGGCTGGGCAACGTCCATCAGGTCAAAGGCGATATCGCCCACCGCGCGGTAGCGCAGGAGGATACCCGCCAGCAGGATGATGCCGCCGATGGTGTGGATGATGAGATATCGGTAGCCAACCGGCAGCGACGCCTTGCGGCCCCGGAACCAGATGAGAAAGACCGAGGCAAAGGCCATCATCTCCCAGAAGAGAAAAAGGCTGAGGTAATCGCCGCTGTAGATGACCCCGAGTGAACCCGCAGCATAGAACCAGGCGGCCATGTGCTCAACGGCCCGCTCCACGTGCAGGGCGTAGAGGGTACCGATCACTGCCATCAGTCCCATGATCAGGGCGAAGATGGTAGACAGCTTGTCCACCCGGCCAAAGATCAGCTGCCAGTCGAGGAAGGGGACCACGGCAAAGGCGCCTGCGAGAAAGGCATTGGCCACCACGGCGACCAGAGCCATCACCGGCACCAACAGCAGGTACGGCCGGCGAAACGGCCCCTGAATGAACGGCAGCAGCAGGGCGCCGAAGATCAGAAACAGCGAGGGATGCACGAAACCGGGGCTCATTTACTCCTCCTCGCCACAGGCGGCGCCCGGGCCGTAGACCTCGGGTCCGGTCTGGATGCCCGAACGCCCGAGCCAGCGGGTCAGGCCAATGATGGCCGCGGAGCCGGCGAACGCAAACAGCGACCAGAAGAAGGGCACATGCTGCTCGGCCCAGGTGTGGGCATGGTGGGTGTCGATCAGCAGCGAGGCAACGGCAATACAGGCCAGCACCACGAAGCAGACCGTCCTGACCGGCCTGGGGTTGGCCTGGAGCGAGGCGATCAATGTTGTCATCCTGTCACCATCCTGACAAATTGCATCATGAAGTTGGGAAATATGCCGATCAGCACCGACACTGTGACCGCGATCAGCAGCGGGATAAGCATGCTCAGCGGCGCCTCCTTGATGCCGATCTCGGCCTGCCCTGCCGGCCGCTTGCCGAAGAAGGCCTTGTAGGTCACCGGGGCAAAATAGCCGACGTTAAGCACGGTGGAGGTGATCAGAATCAGGAGGATGCCCACCTGATGGGCCTCCATGGAACCGACCAGCAGGTACCACTTGGAGACGAAACCGGCCACCGGCGGCGCCCCGATCATTGACAACGAGGCCACGGCAAAGGCGCCAAAGGTAAACGGCATGGTCCGCCCTAGGCCGCTCATCTCGGAAATGTATTTCTTATGGGACGCAATGTAGATGGCGCCGGCGCAGAAGAACAGGGTGATCTTGGCAAAGGCGTGGTTGACGATGTGAATCAGGCCGCCCTCGATGGCGTGCGGGGTCAACAGCGCCACGCCAAGAATGATGTAGGACAGCTGGCTGACCGTGGAATACGCCAACCGTGCTTTGAGGTTGTCCTTGGAGAGTGCGATCACCGAGGCCATGAGGATGGTGAAGCCGACAAAATAGGCGGTGGGGATGCCCAGGTTCAGCCGGGTCATGGTGTCGACGCCAAAGACGTAGAGCATGGTCCGGGTGGTGCAAAAGACGCCGACCTTGACCACGGCCACCGCATGCAGCAGGGCGGAGACCGGCGTCGGGGCCACCATTGCGCCGGGAAGCCAGTGGTGGAACGGCATGACCCCGTTCTTGGCAAAGCCGAGGATGCAGAAGATGTAGAGCATGGTCACCACCCAGCCGGTGGCGTTCTCGGGAATGATGCCGGTGGAGATGTTGTGCGGGAAGTCCAGCGTCCCGGCAAGCACGTAGATCAGGATCAGCGCCGGCAGCAGGAAGAACTTGGCGGTGGTGGTCAGATAGATGATGTACTTGCGCGCGCCTTCGTAGGATTCCTCGTCCTGGTGATGGGCGACCAGCGGATAGGTGCAGACCGAGACGATCTCGTAGAAGAGATACATGGTCAGCAGGTTGTCGGAGAAGGCAACGCCGATGGCCCCGAAGATGGCCAGGGCGAAACAGGCGTTGAACCGGGTTTGAAAGGGCTCGTCATGGGCCCGCATGTAGCCCATGGAATAGAAGACCGCAATCGTCCACAGCGATGAGGCCACCATGGCGAAGATCATGGAGAAGCCATCAGCCCGCAGGGTGATGGACAGCCCTGGCAGCAGTTGGAACAGGGTATAGGTGAGCGTCTCGCCCGCCCTCAGCGAAGGGATGAAGGAAAGTACGATGAGCAGGAGCAGGACCGACGCGCAGGAGG
>CAZFPV010000289.1:0-2500 GCA_964521155.1 uncultured Desulfobulbus sp.
GTGCGCGGCCGCTGAAGCGGGCCATCCAGCGCTACATCGAGGACCCGCTGGCCCTGGAGATACTGGAGGGCCGCTTCGCCGAGGGTGATCACATCTTGATTGATCGCGCAGCCGCCGGCCTGGTCTTCTCCCGGCAGTAACCCGCCCAACCCTGTCCCCCCAGGCGAACCGCCCGGGGGGACAGACAAACAACGCTTTGAAAATCGACGGGATCAGGGTACATTTTCGGGCAATTGTGAGTCGGGATCCCTGTTCCGCAGGATGGCGGCCCAGGTCCCGCATCGTTTGCCGGGGATCGCCGCCGGGCCCGGCCCCGGCTCTTCCAGGGGCACTGTTTGTGAGCATCTTCCACCGCGACACGCTGAGCGCCCCTTCGGGGCAGCTGATCCATTTGATCCGCGCCTGGCTGCCGCTTCTCCTGCTGCTTGCCGCCGTCGCCGGCCCCGTTCGGGCCGAAGACGCTCAGTCTGCCGCAGGGCCTGCCGTTGCCGTCGAAATCACCGGTGACCTCACCGAGGCGCAGCGCCGCAACATCCTCGCCCATCTCTCCCTGGTCAGGACAACCGAGACTGGCCCCCTGTCCGAGACCGCCTTCAACCGCCTCTATATCCGGGCCGTCAAGGAGACGGCCAAGGCACTCGAACCCTTTGGCTACTACGGGCCGCGCATCGTGCCCCACCGGGAGCAGCGGGAAGGCGGCTGGCAGGTGCGCCTTGAGGTGGTCCTCGGCGAGGCGGTGGTTATCGACGGGGTGGACATCACGGTCAGCGGGGCGGGCGAGCAGGACCAGGCCATCCGAGAGGCGGTGCGGCAGTTTCCCCTGCGCGCCGGGATGCAGCTCGATCACCGGCAATACGAGGAGGCCCGTGACAACCTGATCACAACGGCGATTAACAACGGCTATCTCAAGGCCAGTTACCGCGACAGTCGGGTCGAGATCCGAAGAAAAACGCACGCCGCTTCGGTACGGCTGGTTCTGGCCACCGGGCCGCGCTACCAGTTCGGGACCATCAGCTTTGACGCCGATTTCATCGATCATGACCTGCTGCACAAGATCAGCCCGGCCCGGGAGGGTGACCCCCTGACACCTGGCAATCTGGCCCGGCTGCGGCGTTCGCTGTTCCTCGCCGACTACTTCACCAGCGTGGACCTGGAGTACGACCTGGAGCAGGCTGACCCGGCCGCAGTGCCGGTGCGGGTGCTGCTCAAGCCCAATCTGGCGCACCGCTACGGCATCGGCCTTGGCTACGGCACCGACACTGGCATCCGGGGCACGCTTGAGTACACCAACCGCCATATCAACCGTCTGGGCCATCAGCTCAACCTCCAGTTACAGCCGTCCGAGCGCAAGAGCAACCTCAGCGGCGCCTACTCCATCCCCATCGGCGACCCGCTCAAGGACCGGCTGTCCATTCTCGGCAGCTACGAGGTGGAGAGTTACGACAACATCGAATCCACGCTGTGGAAAGCGGGCGTCAGCCATGACCATTTCCGCGACTGGGGCGAGTTCTCCACCTATCTGCAGTACCTGGACGAGGAGGATCGCGTCGGCGAGGACGATTGGCGCGCGAGCCTGCTGATTCCCGGCGTTAAGGGCAGCTTGTTCTGGACCGACAACCGCATCGTCACCACCCGCGGCCTGCGGCTTTCGGCCTCGGTGAGCGGCGCTGAGGAAGATGTGCTGGCCGATGCCTCCTTTCTCCAGGCCACCGCCGGCGCCAAGGCGATCTATTCCTTTTTCGACGCATGGCGCCTGATTGGCCGGGCCGACGGCGGCTATACCATGGTCGATGAAACCGATGACCTCCCCCTGTCCCTGCGCTTTTTTGCCGGCGGCGACCAGAGCGTGCGCGGCTACGGCTACAAGAAGATCGGTCCCAAGGACGCGGCCGGCAACATCATCGGCGGCAAATACCTGTTTACCTACAGCCTGGAACTGGAACGGACCCTGTTCGACTCCTGGAGCGGGGCCGTGTTCTACGACAGCGGCATGGCCGCCAACTCGCTCTCCAATGTGGAGATGCAGGCCGGCGCGGGCGTGGGCCTGCGCTGGAACGGCCCCTTTGGCCAGATTCGGCTCGATGTCGCCCAGGCGCTCGACGAGAGCGGTTCCTGGCGCATCCATTTCACCCTGGGGGCGGATCTCTGATGCGACCCTGGCGACGATGGATCATCGGCGCGCTGGTCCTGCTGCTGCCGGCGCTGACAGTGTTTCTGGCGGGAACCGGCCCGGGGCTGCGCATCCTGGTCCGACTCGCCAATGGTTCGGCTGGCGGGGTGGTGACCATCGGTTCGGCCTCGGGTACCCTCCTGGGGCCGGTGGAGCTGCATGAACTCCGTTATGACGACGGCGTCGATGCGGTCGCCATCGCGCGGCTGCGGTTGTCGTGGCATCCGGGCGACCTGCTGCATGGCGCCATCCGGGTGGCGGCCGTGCAGGCGACGGATGTGCGGATCGACATCGGTCCGGGCGACGGCACGCCCCTGTCGCTGATTCCAT
>CAZFPV010000289.1:2510-3286 GCA_964521155.1 uncultured Desulfobulbus sp.
GATTCCGTTTTCCCTGCCGCTGCCGCTGACGATCGACACGGTGACGGCCGACAACCTCGTCATCCGCTCCGAAGGCGACGATGTGCTGACCGGCGGCACGGGCAGGATCGAGGCCATCGCCTGGCAGGGGCAGGCCATTACCCTGCAGAGCCTTGTGCTCGCCACGACCACGGCCGAACTGCGGGCCCGGGGACAGATGCGAACCGAGGCCGGTTATCCGCTGGATCTCAGTGTTGACTACACCTGGGCGCCCGAGGGCTACGAGCGCATGAACGGCAGCGGCGCCCTGCGGGGGCCGTTTGACGCCCTCGCCTGCGAGGCGTCCCAGACCGCGCCCTTTGCCGCCCGTTTGGAGGGCACGCTTCTTGATCTGTCCGGGACCACCACCTGGAAGGCGCGGCTGACCAGCGAGCGTTTTGCCCTGGCCGCTATCAACCGGGGTTGGGGTAGGACGCACTTTGCCGACGTCGCCATCGAGGGGCAGGGCTCGCTTGACGACTATGCCCTGCAGGTGCGCGGCCGGGTCGCCCATGGCGATCGCGGCGACCGCTGGGCCGATCTGCGGGGAGTGCTTGCGGGCAATTGGGATGGCTTTGCCATCAGCGACCTGCATCTGCACCGGGGCGAGGCCACGCTTGCAGGCACTGGCCGCATCGGGTGGACGCCGTTTTTCACCTGGCAGGCCGATCTGACTGCCTCCCATCTCGATCCGGTGTTGGTGTTTCCCGGCTGGCCGGGCGATCTCCAGGGCCGGCTGGTGACCGAGGGCGGCTGGG
>CAZFPV010000290.1:0-3279 GCA_964521155.1 uncultured Desulfobulbus sp.
GTCTTCTTGATCTTGCGGGAAGCGTTGGCGATGTCCGGGCTGTCGACGCCGCCGCCTGCGCAGAACAGCTTGATGCCGCCGCCGGTGCCGGTGGATTCGATCTTCGGAGTCTTGAACTTGGTGGTCTTGCCGAACTGCTCGGCCACTGCGGTGGAGAACGGATACACGGTGGACGATCCGACAATCGAGATGTAGTCGCGGCCATCGGCTGCCTGGGTGGTGGTCGCGGCGGCGATCAACAGGGAGGCGGCGGCCAGGGTCAGGCTGATCTTCTGCATGGAAATCTCCTTGAGTAATGGGATGGTGATAGGGTTTGGGGGAAAGGTACCCCGCGTTCGTTTGGATTGTGTGAGCGATCGGTTTGGATTGCGTTACCAGCGCCGCTCGAACTTGTTGCGAAGGAAAACCGCCAGGGCGTTCATCAACAGCAGCACCAGCAGCAGGACCATGATCGCGGCCGAGGTTCGCTCGACAAAGGCCCGCTCCGGTGAATCGGCCCAGAGGTAGATCTGCACCGGCAGCACCGTGGCTGGATCGTTGAATCCCTGCGGCACGTCGACAATGAAGGCCACCATGCCGATCATTAAAAGAGGCGCGGTCTCGCCCAGCGCCCGGGCCATGCCGATGATGGCGCCGGTCATCATGCCCGGCATGGCCAGCGGCAGGACATGGTGCACGATGGTCTGCATCTTCGAGGCCCCGACTCCCAGGGCCGCCTCGCGGATCGAAGGCGGGACGGACTTGAGCGAGGCCCGACTGGCGATGATGATCGTCGGCAGGGTCATCAGGGTCAGCACCAGGCCGCCCACGGTGGAGGCCGAGCGCGGTAGACTCATGAAGTTGAGGAACACCGCCAGTCCCAGCAGGCCAAAGACGATGGAGGGGATGGCTGCCAGGTTGTTGATGTTGACCTCGATCAGGTCGGTCCAGTTGTTTTTGGGCGCGAACTCCTCAAGGTAGACGGCGGCGGCCACGCCGATGGGAAAGGACAGCAGCAGGGTCACCACCAGGGTGTAGAACGAGCCCATGGCCGCGCCGCGAATACCGGCCAGTTCGGGTTCACGCGAGTCGCCGGCGGTGAAGAAGACAGTGTTGAACCGTTTTTCCAGCCGATCAGAGGCCACCAGGTGATCGATCCAGGCGATCTGTTTGTCGCTCACCCGCCGTTCCGATTCCGGCACATCGCGGGGGATGTGGCCCTTCACAAACATGTCCACCTCGTCGTCGGCCAGCAGCCAGAGCGACTGGGTGGAACCGATCAGATCCGGCCGGTCCATCACCATCCGCTGCAAGTCGTAGGCCGCGCCGGTGCTGGCCAGTTTGGCCACCAGGCGTTTGTCCTGGCGGCTCTCGACCTCGGGGAAGAGCGCGAACACGGCATCGCGCACCAGCCCGGCATAGTTGGCGGTGGCCAGGTTCTTGACATCCAGCTGGCCCGGGTCGAAGAAGACGTCGAGGCGGATCCGGGTCTGCTGGAAGGCGGTGTAGCCCTTGGCGCAGATCGAACCAAGCAGCAGCACGAGAAAGAGCAGGCTGACGACAATGGCCGAAAACCCGAAGAGGCGGAAGCGGCGCTCCTTGCCGTATCTGCGGGGCAAGGTCTGGCTCACCCGCTCAATGGTGGAGATCGGTCTGGCGTCGTCGTTGCCGGTCGCGGGCGAGGCTGCCTTGGGGTCTTGGTTATTCATATTCTTCCCGGTATTTACGCACCACGTAGAGGGCGATCACGTTGAGAATCAGGGTGACGACAAAGAGCAGCATGCCGAGAGCGAAGGCGGCCAGGGTCTTGGGGCTGTCGAATTCCTGGTCGCCGACCAGCAGGGTGACGATCTGCACGGTGACCGTGGTCACCGCCTGCAGGGGGTTGACGGTCAGATTGGCGGCCAGGCCGGCGGCCATGACCACGATCATGGTCTCGCCGATGGCCCGCGACACTGCCAGCAGGATCGAGCCGACGATGCCGGGCAGGGCGGCCGGGAGAATGACCTGCTTGATGGTCTCGCTCCGGGTGGCGCCCAGGGCGTAGGAACCGTCGCGCAGCGACTGGGGCACGGCGTTGATGACGTCGTCGGAGAGCGAGCTGACAAAGGGGATGATCATGATCCCCATGACCAGGCCGGCGGCCAGGGCGCTCTCCGAGGAGACCGAGAGCCCGGCCAGGGCGCCGACGTCGCGGATGAAGGGGGCCACGACCAGAGCGGCGAAGAAGCCGTAGACCACGGTGGGGATGCCGGCCAGGATCTCGAGGATCGGCTTGACCGTGGCGCGAAACTTGGGTCCGGCGTATTCGGAGAGATAGATGGCGGACATCAACCCGAAGGGCACGGCCACGGCCATGGCGATGCCGGAGATGAGAAAGGTGCCGGTCAGCACCGGGATGGCGCCAAAACTGCCCGAGCTGCCAACCTGATCTGCGCGGATGGCCATCTGGGGGCTCCAATTGAGGCCGAACAGAAACTCGGTGAAGGGCACTTTCTGGAAGAACCGGATCGATTCGAACAGCACCGACAAGACGATGCCGATGGTGATGAATACGGCAAAGATCGAGCAGAGCGTGAGGATGATTCTGACGATCCGCTCCACCTGGTTGCGGGCGCGCAGGGACGGGGTGATGCGCGAATGGACCAGGAAGGCAGCGATCAGGGCGGTGCACAGGGCGACCACGGCCAGGGCGATCCGGCTGATCCGCTGGAGGCCGGTATAGCGGTCGGCGGCTGCCTGCAGCAGCGGGTCGATCTCGCGACCAAGGGCGCGGCCGGCAATCAGGTTGCGCATGTCGTTGATCAGCAGGTTGACCTGACTCTCGCCCAGGTCCGGCTGCTGCGAGGTGACGGCGTGGATGGCGTAGTCGGTGATCAACGGTTCGGTGATCTGCGGCCAGGCAACGGCGATGATCAGGGCCGGGATGGCGCACCAGATGGCGGTGAGCATACCATGGTAGCCGGGCCGGCTATGCATCTTCATGGCCGTGGGCCGGGCCGCCATGGCCATGGCCCGCCGTCGTCCCTGCCAGTAGGCAAGCACCGAGAGGGCCAGGATGGCGGGAATGAGCAGGGAAGGTGACATGCGGCCGTCCTCGTGGGAGGGAAGGGGTGGTTGAGCGTTGAGGCAAAGGGTAGAGGTCTTTTGTTACGACGAGGTTCCGGCTTTGTCAGGATTCGGTTAGGATTGTTGCATCCGGCCGTTCAATGTGATTTAACAGGCACTGAACCATTCATCATTCGCCACAGGGAGCAATCATGGGCAAGTGCATCGGCATCCTCACCGCGGGCGGCGACA
>CAZFPV010000291.1:0-3278 GCA_964521155.1 uncultured Desulfobulbus sp.
GCTTCTACCTGTTCCTGACTGTTTTCATCGAATACATGTTCAAGCCCAAGTTCGTCGGCAGCCAAGCCCAGCTGCCGCCGCTGCTGGTTCTGCTTTCGATCATCGGCGGCCTGAGTCTTTTCGGCATCATGGGCATAGTCTACGGCCCACTGGCTGTCTCCGCCTTCCTGACGCTGACGGATCTTTACCAGCGTGATTACCAGCCGCGCCTCGAACGCATGGTCCGGGGCGAGGACTGAGGCCGGATCATGTCGTGATCTGCTTGACACCCCGGATTATTTCAGGTATCAGCTGAGAGCCGTTGGCGGTCAACCCGCCCTCGGAACGCCTCCATGAGCCGTACGGCGAGCCCCTGTTTGGGCCGCTGCCACCGCTTCCCTCTCAACCCCGATCCGCTCCAGACGTCGACCAGAGTTAGAGTCATAGAGTCATGGATATGTTTGCGCTGCTGCAGAGCGTGGTGCTCGGCCTGGTTGAAGGGCTCACCGAGTTTCTCCCGATCTCCTCCACCGGCCACCTGATCATCGCCGGCGATCTGTTGTCCTACACTGGCGAGCAGGCCAAGACCTTCGAGATCGTCATTCAGCTGGGCGCGATCCTGGCCGTCTGCTGGCACTACCGGCAGCGCCTGCTCGGGGTGGTGGCCGGTCTCTCCACCCAGGAGCGGAGTCGTCGTTTCGTCTGCAACCTGATCATCGGCGTCTTTCCCTCGGCCCTGTTTGGCCTGCTGCTGCACAAGCTGATCAAGGCCCATCTGTTCACCCCCGTGGTGGTGGCCCTGGCCCTGATCGTGGGCGGGTTCATCATCCTTCTGGTGGAGCGGCGCGACCGGACGCCGCGCATCGAAGAGGTGGACGACATGACCTGGCTGGACGCCCTCAAGCTTGGCGCGGCCCAGGTCTTTTCGCTTATCCCCGGGACCTCGCGCTCCGGGGCGACCATCATCGGCGGCCTGCTGTCGGGGCTGTCGCGGAGGGCGGCAACGGAATTTTCCTTCTTCCTCGCCATCCCGACCATGTTTCTCGCCACCGGCTACGATGTCTATAAGTCCTGGCAACATCTGGCCGGCGCGGACTTGACCTTTTTCGCCATCGGCTTCGTCACTGCCTTTTTCAGCGCCCTCGCGGCGATCAAGGGCCTGCTGCGCTACGTCGCTCACCACGATTTCCGCGCCTTCGCCTGGTATCGCATCGTCTTCGGCGCCCTTGCCCTCCTCTACTTCACCTCCCGATAACGACCCATGATCACCGAACTCATCAGCCGCATCGCGGTGCAGATCCTTGACGCCACCACCTATGCCGGGGCCTTTCTCCTCATGGCCCTGGAAAGCATGATCGCCCCGGTGCCGAGCGAGGCGGTCATGCCCTTTGTCGGCTTTCTCGTGGCCGACGGCAAATGGAACCTCTGGCTGGCCCTGCTGGCCACCAGCGCCGGCTCGCTGGCTGGCTCGCTGGCCTCCTACTGGATGGGCTATTACGGCGGCAAGCCGCTGGTTCTCAAGGTGGGCAAGTACCTGCTGCTCAACCGCCACGACCTGGAGATGACTGAGCGCTACTTCCAGCGGCGACAGGGCCTGTACACCGTGTTCGTCGCCCGTTTCATCCCGGTGGTCCGCCACTTCAGCTCGATCGCCGCGGGCACGGGCCGGATGCCGCTGCTGCCGTTCGCCCTGCTCTCGGTGATTGGCGCGACCCTGTGGAACGGTTTTCTCCTCTACTGCGGCCTGCGGTTGCGCGAGCACTGGACCCTGGTGCAAAAGTACTCGCACCAGGTCGATATCGTTATCGTGGTGCTGGCCATTGTCGGCATGGCCTGGTTCATCCGCAGCCGCCTGGCCGCGCGCAGGTCGCAAGCTGCGGGGGCCGTCCCGGGGACCGCGGAGGGCAGCCGGGAATAGATCGGACGAATGGCTCGCTAGCGGGCATCGCCGCCCAGGAAGTGGTGCAGACGTTCGCGGCGGAAGTCGAAAATCCGCTCCAGGGTGCGCCTGATGTAGAACCGGTGGAGGATGGACCCGAGCGGACCCAGCGGCGGCTGGTAACAGACCCGGTCAACGAGCAGCACCCCATCGTCCTCCTGCCGGATCTCGTGATAGTGGTACCAGAAGCGGTATGGCCCGAGCCGCTGCTCATCGACAAAACTGCACCCCGGGCGGATATGCTTGATCTCGGTCACCCAGGTGTGGGCGCCAAGCAGGGGGATGGAAATCCGGTACTCGACGATCAGGCCCTCGTGCATGATCCCCGGGACCTCGGTGACGATGCGAAAACGCAGATCGGGCGGGGTGATCCGGTCGAGGTTGGCTGGATTCTGGAGAAAATCCCAGGCCTGCTCCATGGTCGCCCCCACCCGCTGTTGCCGCTCCAAGATGTACATGCTGCGCCTCTTCCCCTTGCCGTTGGGCCTCTTGACAGATTGCGACGATCGTTCACAATCGACCTCCACAGGAGCAGAAAATGCGCACTCCCAAGAAAAGGCGCAACCCTCTGTCGGCGGCATACGGCCATGGCCAAACTCCCTGTACTGCGTCTTCACTCTTCAATCCCACATAAGCCAACTTTTTCTTGACGCTCAGTTGCCTCTATGCTAAAGAGCCATTCTCGGAGCGCGAGCGTGCCAACGCCGCGTTCTGTTGTTTTCGAGCTATTCCTCGGTAGCTCAGTTGGTAGAGCAGGTGGCTGTTAACCACCTTGTCGGGGGTTCGAGTCCCTCCCGGGGAGCCAACAATATAAAAGGGCTAAGCGACAATTCGCTTAGCCCTTTTTTTATTTTGAGAACACTTTTTTAAATGACCCCCTGCTGACCGATCTCACAAAGAGGGGGACAAAATCTTCTGGCTTGGCCGTGCGATACAGTTTGACTCGCGGCTCGGCTTACCCGCCGTGCTGACGTGCACGCTGAGGGATGTGGTCAGGAAGGCCTGCTCGTTTTCGAGTGCTGCAAACGAGCAAATTTTACTTGTGCAAACCTCGCATTCAGGCTATTGTTACGCTTCAATTCACGCGCCTGTAGCTCAGCTGGATAGAGCGTCGGACTACGAATCCGTAGGTCGGGAGTTCGAATCTCTCCAGGCGCGCCAGAAAATCAAGGGGTTATGGCTCAGGCTGTAACCCCTTTTTTCTGTTGTGTGAGACCCTGTGTGAGACTTTCCCTTGCAGCTTCATACGCGCGAATCGCCTGCTTCTCGCTGTCGTTGAAGGTATGCAGATAAATTTCGGTTGTCTGGCGGTTCTCATGACCAAGGATTTTCTGGATCGTTCCTATCGGTGTGTTGATGC
>CAZFPV010000292.1:0-3277 GCA_964521155.1 uncultured Desulfobulbus sp.
GTCTGATGACGGTGAGTCGCTTCTGGAGCTGGTTCGACTGGCACGCTATCGACGGCGTGGTTGACGGCGTCGCCCGTTCGGTGCGCGCCGTGGGCGGCAGGGTGCGCGTTCTGCAGAGCGGCCAGGTGCAGATGACCCTGTATGCGGCCAGTACCCTGGCCGCGATTGTGCTCGTCACCTTCATCTTCTACCAGCTGTTCTGAGGGGCAACGCGAGAATGGACCAGTTACTGCTCAACGAGGGATTTCCCCTGCTCAGCGTTCTCATCTTTCTGCCCCTGGCCGGGGCCGTGGTGCTGCTGTTTCGCCAGGGCAAAGCCTTTGCCCGGATGTGGACTCTTGCCGTCACAGCGCTGACCGCGCTGTTCACTCTGCCGCTGCTCATCGGCTTTGAGACCACCACGGCCAAATACCAGTTTGCCGAGCTGCACACCTGGATCGAGCGCTTCCAAATCCACTACGCCCTCGGCGTGGACGGCATTTCGATCCTGCTCGTGGTGCTGACCACCTTCATCATGCCGTTTTGCGTCCTGGCCTCCTGGACGTACATCAAGGAGCGGGTGGCCCCGTTCATGTTTTGCCTGCTGATCATGGAGACCTCCATGATCGGGGTGTTTGTCGCCCTTGATTTTGTCCTTTTTTATATCTTCTGGGAGTTCATGCTCATCCCCATGTACCTGTTGATCGCGGTCTGGGGCGGGCCGCGCAAGGTCTATGCGTCGATCAAGTTCTTTCTCTACACCCTGGCCGGTTCCGTGCTCCTGCTGGTGGCCATCATCGCCCTGTACCTCAAGATTGGCAGTTTCTTCATTCCGGACATGATGTGGCGCGAGAGTTCGCTCACCTTCCAGGTGCTGGTTTTCCTCGCGTTTTTCCTCGCCTTTGCCATCAAGGTGCCGATGTTCCCCTTCCACACCTGGCTGCCCGCGGCCCATGTGGAAGCGCCCACCGCCGGCTCGGTGATCCTGGCCTCGATCCTGCTGAAGATGGGTACCTACGGCATGGTCCGCTTCTGTCTGCCCATCACCCCGGACGCCACCCAGTTGCTGGCCGTGCCGATCCTGTGGCTGTCCATCGCCGGCATCATCTATGGTGGTTTTACCGCTCTGGCGCAGCAGGATATGAAAAAGCTGATCGCCTACTCCTCAGTCGGGCACATGGGCTTTGTCACCCTGGGCATTTTTGTGCTCAACACCCGCGGCCTTGAGGGCGCCATCCTGCAGATGATCAACCACGGCGTCACCACTGGCGCCCTGTTCCTCTGTGTGGGCATGATCTACGAGCGCACCCACAGCCGCGATCTGGCCCAGGCCACCGGTGTGGGCCGGTTCATGCCCTGGTACGTGACCTTTCTCGCCTTTTTCTCGCTGTCCTCCTTCGCCTTTCCCGGCACCAACTCCTTCATCGGCGAGTTCCTCGTGCTGGCCGGCGCTTTTCAATACGATACGATCCTGGCTTTGGCCGCCATCCCGGGCGCTGTCCTGGCTGCGGCTTACATGCTGCGCATGCTGCAGAAGATCGTCTGGGGCGGGACTTCCAACCCGGACCATTCTGCGCTGGTTGACCTGAGCAAGCGCGAGATTTTGGTGCTGGCGCCCTTCCTGCTCTTTGTCTTCTGGATCGGGCTCGGACCGCAGCCGTTCATCGATCTGATGCACCCCTCGGTTGCCCAATTGCTCGATCAGCTGCAGCACTGGCAGCAGCACCATCAGGTGGCCGGGCTGTTCGGGCGCTGAGCGGATGAAGCTTCTTTCCCACAAACACGCCTGCATCCGGCCTGCCGCTTCGGGCCGCCGCTGCTAGGTCGACGAGAACAAAGGCAAACCCTATGGCTATTCTTCCCGAACTGCTGCTGCTGGCCGGAGCGCTGGCCTTCTTTGTGCTCAGCCTCAGCCAGGCGCCCAATGCGAACACGGTGCGCCGCACCGCCATTATCACCGGTTGGGCGACCCTGGTCGCGGCAGCCCTGGCCTTTGGTTCCGAGGCGACGCTGTTTTCCGGCGCGTATGCGGTTGATCGGTTTTCACAGCTGTTTAAGCTGCTGATTGCCTTTGCCCTGGTGCTGCAACTCCTCTCGGCGCAGCAGCTCAAGGACATCGACCCGGGTATCCGGCCAGAGTACTACATGTTCCAGCTGCTCAGCGTCCTTGGACTGATGATGCTGGTGAGTTCGGTGGAACTGATCACCATGGTCGTGTCCCTGGAGCTGTCCTCCTTTGCCCTGTACCTGATGGTGCCCATGCGCAACGACCGCGACGGGTTGCGGGTGCAGATGGAGGCGGGCATCAAGTACGTCATGTTCGGGGTGCTCGCCACCGGGCTGATCCTGTATGGCATGAGTATCCTCTTCGGGCTGACCGGCAGCACCTACCTTAAGGACATTCTTGCCGGCCTTGCCTCGACCAAGGCGCAACCTGCGGCGATGGTGGCCACGGTCATGGTTCTGGCGGGCTTCTTCTACAAGTTGGCCGCCTTTCCCATGCATTTCTGGGTCCCGGACGTGTATCAGGGTTCGGCCAACGAGACCGCCGGCTTCATCGCCACCATTCCCAAATTCGGTGCGGTCGCCCTGCTGATCAGGTTTCTGACCCTGCCCGCTGCCCAGCCGCAGTTCCTCATGGGCCTGCTGGCCGGAGTGGCGCTCTGCTCCATGTTTTACGGTAACCTTTGCGCCTTGGTGCAGAAAGACATCAAACGCATGCTGGGCTACTCCGGCATCGCCCACGCCGGTTTCATCACCCTGGGGCTCATGGCCTTAAACGGTGAGGGCTACGGGCTGGCCATTTACTACATTGCTGGCTACGTGTTCATGAACCTGGCCTGCTTTCTTGTCATCAGCAGCGTGTCGCAACAGGGCGAGAACCTGGTGATCGAGGATTTCAATGGTCTCTACCGGCGCCAACCGGTGCTGGCCTTCACCCTGGCTGTCGGCTTGTTCGGCCTGGCAGGCATTCCACCCTTCGTCGGCTTCATGAGCAAGTTCATGATTCTGACCTCGGCCCTGCGCACCGGCCACCTGATCGTGGTCTGTCTGGCAGCTATCAACACCGCCATCGCCATTTACTACTACCTCTCCGTGGTCAAGGCTGCCTTTACCGCCGACCCGGCAGGCCGGCCGACGGTCCTAGCCACTCCGGTGGTTCAGGCCACCGGCTTGGTCCTGGTCGCGGCCATCATCCTGCTGGGCATCCTGCCGTCCACCTTCATCGACTATGCCGGGAGCGTGATCCGCATCCTGCTGTAGCTGAAACAGCCACCAATAAAAAAGGGGATTCCCG
>CAZFPV010000293.1:0-3275 GCA_964521155.1 uncultured Desulfobulbus sp.
GTCGCCGCAGCGAGAACACCGGCGCCTCGGGCGGAGGCAACAGTCAGGATCTCTTTTCCGCAGGTTTCGATGCCGGCTGGGAACTCGATTTCTTTGGCGGCGTCCGGCGTCAGGTCGAGGCGGCCGAGGCCGCGATCGAGGCCTCCATCGAGGACCGGCGCGATCTCCTGGTAACGCTGGCGGCCGAGGTGGCGAGCAACTACGTTGAGGTGCGCGCCAGTCAGCAGCGGCTGGCCATCGCCCGGGAGAACATCCGCAGCCAGGAGCAGACCGCCGAACTGGTGCGCGGCAAGGTGGACCTCGGCCTGGGCAGCGAGCTGGAGGTGTTGCAGACCGAGACCCTGCTGGCCCTGACCCGCTCCGAGGCCCCAACCCTGGAGAGCGGCGGCATCCAGGCCATGCACCGGCTGGCCGTGCTGCTGGCCCAGGAACCCAACGCGTTGCGGGTGGAACTGGGCGGGGCAGCCCCCCTGCCGACCATGCCGCCCCAGTTGCCCGTCGGCCTGCCCTCGGACCTGCTCCGGCAACGGCCCGACATCCGCTCGGCTGAACGGCAACTGGCCGCCGCCGCCGCCACCGTGGGCGCGGCTGTGGCTGACCTCTTTCCCCGCTTCTCGCTCTCGGCCCTGGTTGGCCTGCAGAGCCGTTCGCTCTCCGACCTGATCACCTCCTCCAGCCGCTTCTGGACCGTGGGGCCGGCGGTGCGCTGGCCGCTGTTCGACGGCGGTCGGACCCGCGCCGGCGTCGATATCAGCGAGGCCCGGCAGGACCGCGCCCGGGCGGTCTACGAAAAAACCGTGCTCACCACCCTGGCCGAGGTGGAGGACGCGCTGGTCGCCCTGGACCGGGAGCGGCAGAAACACGCCCGCCTGGGCGAGGCGGTTGATTCGGCCCGGCAGGCGCTGGCCATTGCTCGCGGCCAGTACAAGGCCGGCCTGACCACCTTTCTCAACGTGCTCCAGAGCGAGGCCAGCCTGTTCCAGTCCCAGGACAAACTCGCCCAGAGCGGCCAGCGCCTGGCGGTGCAGACCATCGCCCTGTACAAGGCCCTCGGCGCTGGCTGGCCATCCGATCCGCCTCCATCCATCCCCCAGACCTGAGATACAGCCATGGGTTTTTCCATAGTATGCCACCTTCGCGGCCGCCTGTTCGCGCGCGCCGCCTTTCCCCTGGTTCTGCTGCTCCTGCTGGCCGCCTGTTCCGGCGACAACAACGGCGGCGACAAGAACAAGGGGCAGCGCAAGCGGCCGGATGTGCCGGTGACCACGGCCCTGGCCGCTAAAAAAAACGTGCCTGTCGAATTGGCCGCCACTGGCCACGTCGAAGCCCAGGCCACGGTGGAGGTGCGATCCCAGGTGACCGGGACGCTGAAGACGGTGCATTTTCGCGAGGGCGAGACGGTCAAGGCTGGCGACCTCCTGTTCACCATCGATCCCCGGCCCTTTGCCGCGGCCCTGGCCAAGGCCGAGGCGGCAAAGGACAAGGACCTGGCCGAATTGGACAACGCCCGCCGCGAACTCGACCGCTACGCCCAGGCGGCAAAAAAGGGCTTTGTCTCCGCCGAACAGGCCGACCAGGCCGCCACCCGGGTGGCAACGCTTACCGCCGCCATCAAGGCCGATCAGGCCGCAGTGGATGCGGCCCGCCTGGAACTCGACTACTGCTCGATCCGCTCGCCCATGAACGGCCGTGCCGGTGAACTCCAGAGCCACCAAGGCAACCTGATCAAGGCCAATGCCGACGCCCCCATGGTCACCATCCGGCGGCTGCACCCCCTGGAGGTCGGCTTCACCGTGCCTGGCCGCAACTTGAGTGAGATCCTCGTCCAGCAGACCCGCGGAAGTCTGCTTGTCACGGCCGCAAGCCCCGGGGCCGAACCCGTGCCCGGGACGCTCAGTTTCATCGACAACACCGTGGATCCCTCCACCGGCGTCATCCGCCTCAAGGCCACCTTCGAAGGGGCTGCCGCCTCCCTCTGGCCCGGCCAGATGGTCGATGTCCGCCTGCGGGTCACCGAACTGCCGGAACGCATCACCATCCCGGCCCAGGCAGTACAGACCGGGCAGGAAGGCGCTTACCTCTATGTGGTCAAGGATGACAACACCGCAGCCCTGCGGCAGGTGACCGTGGCCTTGACCGTGGCCGGCGAGGCGGTGATCGAGGGCAACCTTGCCGAGGGCGAGCGGGTGGTGATTGACGGCCAGATGCAACTGGCCGACGGCGTTCGCGTCCAGGAGCGCGGCAAGGGAGGCGACCAGACCAAGGCGGGCGCCAAGGCCGACCCGGAGCGGAAGGGGCCGGCCAGACCATGATCGGCATCTCCGACCTGTTCATTCGTCGGCCGGTCATGACCGTGCTGGTGATGGCGAGCATCCTCTTGTTTGGCTTGATCGGCTACCGCCAGCTGGCGGTCAGCGACCTGCCCAACGTCGATTTTCCGACCATCCTGGTCAACGCCTCCCTGCCCGGCGCCAGCCCCGACACCATGGCCTCCACCGTGGCCACGGTGCTGGAGAAGCAGTTTGCCACCATCGCCGGCATCGACTCCATGAGTTCGGTCAGCGCCACCGGCTCGACCCAGATCACTCTGCAGTTCTCGCTCGAACGCGATATCGACGCCGCCGCCCAGGACGTGCAGACCGCCATCTCGCTGGCTGCCCGCCGCCTGCCCGACGGTATGCCGGCGCCGCCCTCGTTCCGCAAAACCAACCCGGCCGCGGACCCGATCATCTATGTAGCGCTGAGCAGCCCCACCCTGCCGCTGTCGGTGCTTGACCGGCACGGCCAGACCATGAGCCAGCGGTTGTCCATGATCAGCGGGGTTTCCCAGGTTACCCTGCGGGGAACGCAGAAGTACGCGGTGCGCATCCAGCTGAACCCGCAATCCCTGCTGGCGCTCGATCTCGATGCCGATCAGGTGGCCCGCGCGGTCAGCGCCCAGAACGCCAACCGGCCCATGGGCCAACTGATCGGGCCGCACAGCATGACCACCCTGCAGGCCAATGGCGAACTCGAGGCCGCAGCGCAGTACCGCGAGGTGGTGGTGGCGGTGCGCAATGGCCGGCCCATCCGGCTCACCGAGGTGGCCGAGGTGATCGACAGCGTCGAGAACGACCAGTCCGGGGCCTGGTTCTTCGCCGACGGAACCCGTGCCCGGACCATTGTCCTCGCGGTGGAAAAGCAGCCCGGCGCCAACACCATCGAGGTTGCCGACGCCGTCAAGCGGCTGTTGCCCGAGTTCACCGAGAGCCTGCCCGCCTCGATCAAGCTGCGGC
>CAZFPV010000294.1:0-3273 GCA_964521155.1 uncultured Desulfobulbus sp.
TGTCGTTGAAATGGTTCTGGCTGACCAGGACGGCTGGGACAGATACGAGGCGGCTAAATGGCTCACCATGCGCCGATGGCTTGAAGCCAATCCCGACGACGAGTTCGCCAAAGAGGTTCGAGCCAAACTGAGCTCAGAACCGGAGCGCTACGCCGCTTACACTCGTGAATACCTGGGCTGGGGTGTGTTCGCGCTGATGCCGCGGTGAGGTGCATGGTGCGTTGGCGCTTCCGGTGGATCGTCAACGGCTGTGCCGCGCAACAGGGAGGAGCGCCGCGATGTGATTGCGGCGGAATTTATTTCTTATGGTCTGGTTATCGGTGCAAGCAACAGGCAGGTCTGTCTCTGGCAGTCCTGCCAATTCATTCAAGCCGAAGCCGCTTCGCGGCACGACTTAATTTAGGCGTTATAACAATTGCCAGAGGTCCGCATGGCTACTTTTGAAAATGATGCTCTTGTTATTGATCAGGATACCTTTAAACTTCAAGGATTCCGGCTTGAAGATACCATTCGAGCCCCGGCAATAATCATTTTTGTTGATGACAGGAAACCTGAACTCATCCCCTTGCGTCAACATCAAACTCCGCCCGTGAAAATCAAATCACGCAATATGGAGGCAGATATCCAGATCATCAGCTACGCTGAGATCAGCTCTTATATGCATCCGTGAACAGAAAGAGTGAAACTATTCGGGCCTGAATCGAGATCGGCTGGTTACCGCGACGTCTTACCAAAGCCGCGTTACAATCACTTCCGGAACAGAATATCCATGGAGTCGGGAGGGTGAACGCCGGCGTGGTTTTGGAGGACTGGAAAAGTATTGCAATGGAAGAGGCGGAATGTTTGGCTTCAAATGCGGATATTTAAAACTCTGAACAAGGAGGACTCCATGGCCAAAAACGACAAACCTGGTTTCTACAAGAAGGCGAACAAGAAATTCCCGGAGGTTTTCGCCGCAGTGGAACAGCTTGGCACAACGCTGCGCCAGGCCGGCCCCATTGATGAAAAGACGTCCCATCTTATCCAACTGGCCGCTGCGGCCGCCTCCCAATCGGCAGGCTCGGTCTGTTCCCATACGCGCCGAGCGATGCAGGCTGGGGCCAGTCCTGAGGAGATCCATCACACCCTGCTGCTGCTGGTGTCGACCATAGGATTTCCCCAGGTTATGGCGGCCCTGTCTTGGAGTGAAGAGGTTATGAAAGAAAAGAAAGACAAGTAAACGAGGTCAGATTTCTCTTGGGTTGCAGAGGTGCTCAGCATCCGGAGACATGCCGCCGCATGAGTCGCAGGTAAAATGCATTGCCGGTACCTTCTCCTCGCAGACTGCGTCAGTGGAGGTGGCGCAAAATTTAGCCTCCACACTGTCGCTGGTCGGATTGCAGAGTTCGTCGGCCTTATGCGAACTTGATCCACAGTTCATACATGTATAGTTCATGATCGTTCACCGTGTTGCAGAAATGGAATCGTTACCCTCGTCGTCACTGCCGTCACATCGTAAAACCCGGTCGGTCAGGAACGGGAACCAAGCCTGACCATAAACTCCCGGCGGAAACAACGTGGATCCTGCAATGAAAGTAAGGTGATCAGGATTGCTTGTCAATCTTTGGAAACCCTAATCCGCAGGGCGATCCGCCGGGTTCACACGGCATGGATCAACTCTGCCCGGAGCGGGAAAGGCATTGCATGGAGGGCGGCGCGACGTGGTCCATGCTGGGGCTGAGAAGGCCGCCGGCGGGCGACCTGACCTGCTGATGGGCGGATTCCGATCAATGCCGGCATGCGGGCTGGCGCGTGATCATCGTTTAATCTGTTCGAGGATCGAACCGTCGGGGCCGAGCAACTCGACCACCAGGGGCATGGCTCCGACCGCGTGGGTGGAGCAGGACAGGCAGGGGTCAAAGGTGCGGATCACGGCCTCGATGCGGTTGAGCAACCCTTCATGAAGGGTGGCGCCGTCGAGGAAATGCCGTGCCGCCTGGAGAATGCCCCGGTTCATTGCCAGGTTGTTGTGGCCGGTGGCGATGATCAGGTTGGCCCACTCGATCAGGCCGTTGTCATCGACCTTGTAATGGTGGATCAGGGCGCCGCGCGGGGCCTCGACAATGCCAATGCCAGACAGGTTGTTCACCCCGGCAATCGCCCGGATGTGAGTGTCGCTGGTGACCGGGTCGGCCAGCAGGATCTCGATCATCTCCATTGCGTGCAGCACTTCGATCAGGCGGGCCAGGTGGGCGTGGAAGGAACCGAGCACCGGGCCGTCGTCCAGTGAGCGAAAGAACGCCAGTTCCCGGTCGGCCAGTTCCGTACCGCAGACGTTCGCAAGATTGAGCCGGGCCAGCGGGCCGACCCGGTACATCCCGGCCGGATACCCCATTGGTTTGTAGTACGGGAACTTGAGCCAGGTCCAGGGTTCAATCGCCTCGCCAATCATCTCCTCATACCTGCTCGGATCAGATTCCTCGGCAACCATTGCTCCGGCGGCGTCGATGACCCGCAGCCGGCCGTGGTAGTGCTCAAGCCGCCCTTCGTCATCGACCAGTCCCAGGAACAGGCTGGGAAACCGGCCAAAATACCGGATGTGTTCTCCATGGCGGTCAAACGACTGTTTGAATCGCTCCAGATGGGTCAGCACCAGGGCCTTGATTGCCGGCAGTTCGTCAAGGATAGCGGTGCGCGCCTCGGGGCTCAGCGGCGAACTGACCCCGCCGGGCACGACCCAGGTGGGGTGGATGCGGCGCCCGGCCAGGCGTTCGATGACCTGCTGGCCGAACTGGCGCAGGCGGATGCCGTCGCGGGCATAGTTGGGGTCGGCTGCGGCAAGGCCGAAGAAGTTACGGCGCTCCGGCGGGTGGTCCATGCCGAGCAACAGGTCAGGCCCGGCGAGATAGAAAAAACTGAGTGCGTGCGACTGGATGATCTGGCCGAAGTGGAGAAGGCGACGCAGGTTGACCGCAGCCTCCGGGATGGCGACCGCCAGCACCTGATCGCAGGCCTTGGCCGCGGCCAGGGCATGGCTGACCGGGCAGATGCCGCAAATGCGGGCCATGATCGAGGGCATCTCGGCAAAAGGCCGTCCCTTGATGAACTGCTCGAACCCCCGGACCTGGGTGACCTGGAAGCGTGCATCGCCGACCCGGCCGTCCTCGTCGAGCTGGAGGCTGATCCGGGCGTGTCCCTCGATGCGGGTGACCGGCTCGATGGTGATTTGCGGCATCTCGGGTTCTCCTCTAGGCCCCGAACCGGGTGCCAAACCGGGGGAGTAGATCGACGCCC
>CAZFPV010000295.1:0-3267 GCA_964521155.1 uncultured Desulfobulbus sp.
GCGGAGCAGTTTGGGCTGCAGGGCCAGCGGCAGCTCGCCGACCTCGTCAAGCAGCAGCGTACCGCCGTCGGCCGCGAGAAAGAGCCCCTTGCGGTCGGACTGCGCGTCGGTGAAAGCCCCCTTGACGTGGCCAAACAGCTCGTCCTCGAGCAGCGCCTCGGGCATGGCTGAACAGTTGATAGCCACCAGCGGCCGCTTGTTGCGGCGGCTGAAGTGGTGGATGGCCCGGGCGGCCAGTTCCTTGCCGGCGCCGCTTTCGCCGGTGAGGAGCACCGTGGCCTCGGAATCGGCAATGCGCATCAGCTTGGCGAACATGGCCTGCATGGCCTGGCTTTCGCCGATGAGTTCGTCAAACGAGCGGGTTTGGTTGAGTTCCAGGCTCAGGCGCTTGACCGTGGCCTGCAGACGCCGGTGATGTACCGCCCGTTCGAGGACCAGTTCCAGGATCTTGAACTCAAACGGTTTGGTGATGAAATCATAGGCCCCGGCCCGGATGGCGGCGATGGCCGCCTCCATGCTGCCAAACGCGGTCATGATCACCACCGGGATCTCCGGCCACTTGGCCGAAATCTCGCGACACAGCTCGATGCCGTTGCGGTCCGGGAGCTTGATGGCCGTGAGGATGGCGTCGACCGAGTCGCCAGCCACCGCATCAAACCCGAGCCGGGCGGTGGCAAAAAGCGACACGTTGAAGCCGCGGCGCGACAGCCGTGTCCGCAGCATCTCTGCAAGTTCCCGGTCGTCGTCGATGATGAGGATGGTTCCAGTCATTGCGGGTTCCATGGGAGAATCGGGCCAAGGCGACGCCCAGGCCCTCAATGTCCCTTGCCTTTATAGGCGCCGTTGCCATTGCCGTTGCGCTGGCGCACCTCGGGCTTCTTCATCTGCACAGTGAGGGAGCGCGGGCCGCAGAGCCGGCCGATGGCCTGGAAGAACTCAGGGCAGGCGCGGATGCCCATGTCCTTCATCACCTGCACGTCGACCTCACCGCGGTTGTCGAAGTGCAGGGTCAGCAGCACCGGCGTGCTGCCATGGTACTGGTACAGGGTCTCCTTAACCTCGGCCATGTGCTGGCGCGAGGTCGCGCCGGCATGGAGGGATATGACCGCCCGTTCGGCGTACTGTTCCAGAGCCTCGTTCAGGGTCTTGATCTCCTCGGCGATCACCTTGGGTCGCAGCTGTTCCTTCTGCTTGCCTTCGTCGCCTTGCCCCTTGTCCTCCTGCGCTCCGCCCTTGCCGCCGCCGTTGCGGTCGCCCTGCTGGAGCGTGCCGGTCACCACCAGCGGCTGCTCGCTGTTCAGCAGGTGGCCGTATTCGGTGAAGGTGGAGGGGAAGACGATCACCTCAATGCCGGCGGCCATGTCCTCGAGCACGGTGAAGGCCATGCGGTCACCCTTCTTGGAGCGGTGCTCCTTGAAGCCCACGATCAGTCCGCCCAGCCGAACCGCCATGCCGTCGCGCAGCTGCATGGCCCCGGCAATGTCCGTGTCCACCACCCGCCGCAGGTCCGGCATGACCCCTTCCAGCGGATGGCCGGTGAGGAAGAAGCCCACGGTTTCCTTCTCAAAGGCCAGCCGCTGCAGCTCAGGCCACTCCTTGACAGCCTCCGGCAGCTCGACCTCGGCTGCCCCGGCCTGTCCCGAGGCCGGCTGGGCGATGGCAAACAGGCTCATCTGGCCGCTTATGCGGTCGCGCTGCAGCGCCTTGGCCCGCTCCATGCACAAGTCGAGGATCTCCATGTACTGGGCGCGGCGGCCGCCCATGGAGTCAAAGGCCCCAGCCTTGATAAGGCTTTCGATCACCTTGCGGTTGACCTTGGATGAGTCGATGCGGCCGCAGAAGTCGGTCAGCGAACGGAACGACCCGGCCGCCTTGCGCTCGGCCAGGATCGACTCCAGGGCCGCGCCGCCCACGTTTTTGACCGCGGCCAGGCCGAAGCGGATGCGGTCGTTGACCACCGTGAAATCGCTGTAGGACTCGTTGATGTCCGGCGGCAGCACCTCGATCTTTTCCTGACGGCACTCGTTGATGTACTTGACCACCTTGTCGGTGTTCTCGTAGTCGCAGGAGAGCAGGGCAGCCAGGAACTGGGCCGGATAGTGCGCCTTGAGGTAGGCTGTCTGGTAGGCAATGAGGGCATAGGCCGCCGAGTGCGACTTGTTGAAGCCGTAGCCGGCGAACTTGGCCATCAGGTCAAAGATGTACTTGGCCTTTTCCTCGGGTACGTTCTTGGCCTTGGCTCCGGCCATGAATTTGCCGCGCTGCTTCTCCATCTCCTCCGGGATCTTCTTGCCCATGGCCCGGCGCAGGATGTCGGCGTCGCCCAGGCTGTACCCGGCCAGGATGTTGGAGATCTTCATCACCTGTTCCTGGTAGACAATGACCCCGTAGGTCTCTTGCAGCACCTCCTTGATCTGCGGCAGCGGGTAGTCGGGCGGCCGGTGGCCGTGCTTGGTGTCGACGAAGGTATCGACCATGCCCGAATCGAGCGGGCCCGGCCGGTAGAGCGCCACCAGGGCGATCAGGTCGGAGAACTGTTCCGGCTTCATGCGGATGAGCAAATCGCGCATGCCGTCGCTTTCCAGCTGGAACACGCCCAGACTGTGGCCACGGCAGAGCAGGGCGTAGGTCATGGGGTCGTCCATGGGGATCTTGCGCAGGTCCACGGTCTGACCAAGGTCGAACTCGATCAGCTTGAGCGCCCGGTCGATCACGGTGAGCGTCTTGAGGCCGAGGAAGTCGAACTTGATCAGCCCGGTCTTCTCGGTGTACTTCATGTCGTACTGGGTCAGGATCTCCTTGTTCGGGCCGATGCAGACCGGCAGGTACTCGACCATGGGCCCCGGCGACACCACCACCCCGGCGGCGTGGGTGGACTTGTGCCGCGCCAGCCCCTCCAGGGTCTGGGAGATGGACAGCAGCTGGCGGATATCGTCATCCTTCATCGCCTCGCGCAGCCGGGGCTCCTGCTCGATGGCCTTTTTCAGGGTGATCTTCAGTTCCTCCGGCACCAATTTGGCGATGCGGTCGACCTCGGGCAGGGGGATGTCCAGCACCCGGCCGACGTCGCGGAGCACGGCCCGGGCTTTCATCGATCCATAGGCCACGATCTGGGCCACATGGTCGTCGCCGCCGTAGCGTCGGCGGACGTAGTCGATCACCTCGTCGCGCCGTTCCTTGCAGAAGTCGACGTCAAAGTCGGGCATACTCACCCGCTCGGGATTGAGGAAGCGCTCGAACAGGAGGTCGTACTCGAGCGGGTCGATC
>CAZFPV010000296.1:0-3243 GCA_964521155.1 uncultured Desulfobulbus sp.
GATGGACTTGGGCGCGGTGGAGAATTTCTTCTGAAAAGAGGCGACAAAAGCCTTGGCCTCGGGGGTGTCGAGATCCTTGGGCAGCGGCGGGGTCAGGAAGGAAAATCCTTCCGCAGCCGGTGCGCCGGCGATCTTGACCAGATCGGGATTGTTGACCGCATCACCGCCCATGAAGGGCACGTTCCAGCCCATCTCCTTTTTCTGGCGCAGGAGCAGGCCGGCCTCGGGATAGTAGCCGGTGAAAAAGACAAAATCGGGGCCAGCGGCCTTCATCTTGGTGAGGATGGCGTTGTAATCGCGCTCGCCGGGGGTGAGGGCGTCGAAGAACACCACCGGGATGTTCATGCCCTTGAGGTTAGCCTGGGCTTCCTCGGCCAGACCCTTGGCATAAGAGGTGTTGTCGTGGAGGATGGCGATCTTCTTGAAGCCAGACTTGCCGATGGTGGCCACGGCCACCTTGCCCTGCTCGTCGTCCCGGGGGCAGGTGCGGAAAAAGTTCTTCAGGCCCTTCTCAGACAGGCGGATGGCGGTCGAGCCGTTGGCCACCTGAACAATCCCGGCCTCATCGTAAATATTCTGCGAGGCCTCGGTGATGGAGGAGCCATAGGTGCCGATCACGGCGACGATCCCCTGGGTGGCCAGGCGATTGGCGGCCAGCGATGACTGGCGGGGATCACCGGCGTCATCCTCGCTGATGACCTCCACCTTCTTGCCCAGCAGGCCGCCCTGTTGATTGAGTTCCTCGGCCAGCATATCGACAACCTGTTTCATTTCCTGGCCTTCGGCGGCCCAGGCGCCGGTCATCGGCCCCATCAACCCAATCTTGATGGTATCGGCGGCAAGGGCGCTGGTTGCCAGCATCAGGCTCATCCCACCGATCAGGCTCAACAATTTTTTCATGTTTTTCCTCCTAAAAGTTGTGAAAATAAGGTGTTGGCTCCGTTGGTCAAACACAGCGCCAAGAGTAAATTTTCGTATCAGTAAACCATGCAGAAGTCAATCATCCCCTGCAGTGCACATGAAATTTCAGGGCAAGGACCGGGTCAGACGTAGCTGTGATACTCCGGCTCGAACATCTGCGCCTTGATGAACTGGTTGAGGTCGTCAGGCCTGGGCCGGGCTGCCAGGCCGCTCCGGTAGGCCACCTCGGCGACGGCGACGGCAACGGCCAGCGATACCTCCCGGATTCTCGGCAGAGCTGGATAGAGGCGGCCAAACTGGAGGTCTGCTTCGGAGACTTCGCGGGCAACCACCCGGGCCGCGGTCAGAAACATTTCGTCGGTCACCCGTGTCGCCCCGCTGGCCATAACCCCCAAACCGACGCCGGGAAAGATATAGACATTATTCCCTTGTGCCGGGAAGAGTTTCCTGTCGCCGATGGCCACCGGCGCAAAGGGGCTGCCGCTGGCGAAGATGGCTCGCCCTCCTGTCCAGGTATACGCCTCCTCGGCGGTGCACTCCGCTTTGGAGGTGGGGTTGGAGAGGGAAAAGATGATCGGCCGCTCGTTGATTCTGGCCATGGCCTCAAGCACTTCGGGAGTGAATCGCTTGGCCTGCCCGGAAACGCCAATGATTGCATGTGGCCGTAGAGCCTCGATGGCGGCAAGGAATTCCTGCACCGGCGGGTGATCATGGGCATAGAGTCGTTTCTGGCCGACGAGGTCAAGCCGGCTGGAGACAACCAGCCCCTTGGAATCGACATACCAGCAGAGCTGCCGTGCCTCCTCGACCGTCAGCCCCTCTTCGACCATCGCCGACACCAGCAGTTCCCCGGTGCCGAGCCCGGCCTCGCCCGCGCCAAGAAAGAGAAACCGCTTCTCCGCAAGCTTGCCGCCGGTAATGCGCATGGCGGAAAAGAGACCCGCCACCGTGACCGAGGCGGTTCCCTGGATATCGTCATTGAAGCAGCACACCTGATCGCGATACTGCTGCAGCAATCTGAAGGCGTTGCGGTTGGCAAAATCCTCGAACTGGATCATGGCGCCCGGGTAGACCTGCTGTACCGCCAGGATGAACTCCTCGATCATCTCATCGTAGATCGCGCCGCGCAGGCGCGGGTGCCGCAGGCCGATATAGAGCGGATCGTTCAGGAGTCGGGCGTTGTCCGTGCCCATGTCCAGGGTGACCGGTAAACTCAGCGACGGCTGAATGCCGGCGCAGGCGGTGTACAGGGCCAGTTTGCCTACCGGAATGCCCATGCCGTCGGCGCCGAGATCGCCGAGTCCGAGAATGCGCTCGCCATCGGTGACCACTATGATGCGGATGTCGTTGAACGGCCAGTTGCCAAGCAGTTCCGCCACTCGGCCTTTATCGTTGGCGGTGATGTAGATGCCTCGCGGCCGACGGAAAATATGCCCGAACTCCAGGCAGGCCTGCCCCACCGTGGGAGTATAGACAATGGGCATCAACTCCTCGATGTTGTCGAGCAGCACCCGATAGAAGAGGGTCTTGTTCCGGTCCTGCAGGGCGATGAGGTAGACGTAGCGGCCCAGGTCGGTGGTCTGTTTGCGCAGATTCTCCAGAACCCGCTGGACCTGCTCGTCGATGGTGTGGACGCGCGGCGGCAGCAACCCGCTCAGCCCCAGAATTTCGCGTTCCTCCTGGGTAAAGGCCGATCCCTTGTTCAGGTTCGGATCGCGGAGCAGGTTGATGCCGGTGGGAAAACCGGCAAGGCGATTCCTGGCGCGCAACCGGGCCGCGGCCTCGCTTGAGGAGGTTTTGTGCAGCATGGACTGAAGGTTAATGTGATTGAGAAACCGCGTCAGGGTCTCGGCATCAACTAGATCATTCCGAAACCGGATGATCATTTCATTTGCTTCATGGAGTATTTTATACATGGGGGGTCGTTCCGGTCTGAGAGGGATTTGGCGGGATGACAGCCTCTGCAACATGCCGACCACCGCAGGTCGTCGTTTGTGTGCGTTTCCAATCTCAGCATGACAGATCGGCAACTGCTTCGTCAAGGCAATCAAGGCCGGATTCGCTTCTGGCATCCAGTAACAGGCCCCCCCTGGTTCAAGGAGGCGGTCTCCCCGTGTCAGAATGAAGGCTGTTTTCACCCATTAGGATGTCATCCATCGCCCCCCCATACCTTACCATCTCACCTCACAGATAATAGTATTGCCAATCGAATTATATTAAGTGTATAGTCTCTCTCAATTTTACTCTATTACGCTTACAAAGACCTGCGGTCAGTTGCACAAAAGATGTAGTGGAAAAATCCGGCCATCGTTTTGACCCTGT
>CAZFPV010000297.1:0-3222 GCA_964521155.1 uncultured Desulfobulbus sp.
GCCTGATTGTCTCCACCCGCCCCGATTGCATTGCCGCCGATCTGCCAGAGGCCCTGGCCGACCTGGTCCGGCAGAGCGGCAAGGACTGCCTGGTCGAGCTGGGTCTGCAATCGATCCATCTGCGCAGCCTGCAACTCCTGAACCGCAACCACGGCCCCGACGATTTTACCGACGCGGTGCGCCGTCTCCGGGCAGCGGGCGGCCTTGCCGTCGGCGCCCACCTGATCCTCGGCATCCCCGGGGAAACCGAGACCGAGATGCTGGCCACCATCCGCGCTGTCGGCGCACTCGGGGTGGACGCGCTCAAGCTCCACCATCTCCAGGTGATCCGGGACACGCCGCTTGCAGCGCTGCATGCCGGCGGCCATATCAAGGTGTATGAACTTGCCCAATATCTTGAACTGCTGCTGCGCCTGCTGCCGCATATCCCCGGGGAGACGGTCATCCACCGGCTCTGGTCCACGGCCCATCCCCACCTGCTGGTGGCGCCGCGCTGGAACTGCCTTGTTGGCGAGCTGAGCCATCGGCTGCAGGCGTTGATGATCGAGCGGGATATCCGTCAGGGCGACCAATGCTGACGGGATCACTGGAACAGGCGCAAAAGCAGGGAGAGACGGTTGGTCCGGCGGAGCCGTTTGAGGTAGTGGGGGAAATCGAGGCCGTAGCGCCGTTGGTGCGCGGCGGCCTGTTTGTGCGCCTGCTTGACCGTCGCCCTCGGGATCGGGCCGGGGAAGGCCAGGAGGATGGCATTGCTGCGCCGTTTGACTTGCATCTCGAGCAGCTGATCGCCACAGGCCAGCCGCACGGCCTCGCGCGCCCGGTCAAACAACTCCCTGTCGCCGCTCCAGAGGTTGACGCCGAGCAGGCCGTTGGGGCTCAGGCGGTCAAGGATGGCCCGGTGGAAGGAGGGATCAAAAAGCGGTGCGGCCATGGAGCCCGGGCCGAAGATATCGAGGAAGGCGATATCCCAGGAGGACTCGCCGGCCTCGGCAAGAAAGGCCGCGGCCTCCTGGTTGACGAGGTGCAGGTTGTCAGTCTCTGGCAGGGCGAACCAGGCGCGGGCCAGGCGGATGATGTGCGGATCCAGTTCCACCACCTCAAGCCAGGCCTCGGGGTGATGATGGAGCAGGAAATGCGCCATCGCGCCGCCGCCCAGGCCGAAGAGCAGCAGTCGGCGCGGGGCGGGATGGAGCAGCAGCGCGGTCATCATCCAGCGGGTGTAGTCGAGCTGCAGCTCCCATGGCCGCTCCAGATTCAGGCAGCTCTGCCGCTCTTCGGTGCCAAAGCGCAGGCTGCGCAGCCCGTTCTCGTCGGTGACCAGCAGGGGGTGTACGCCGTTGTGCCCGCTGAACACGAGTTCGCGCATGCCTCATCCCAAAAAAAGAGAAGGCCGCGCTGCTGAATCATCAGCTGCACGGCCTGTGTGACTGCACATTCCCGAGCGTTGGGCGCGGGCGTTCAAGGAACGCCCACGGGGTAACGCGGGCTCGTTTCAGGCAAATCCGTTCTTTTCATCCCCGATGAAAATCAGCCGCAGCCCTTGAGGCTTCAGCCACCGCTCTTGAGCGGAGCCTGTTTTTCCAGGTCAGCCGCGGACCCGGCGATGGCGCTGCGATTGACCTTGATGCGGACGTTCTCGGCGATCTCCAGCGTTACCACCGTGTCGGTCAGACCGGCAATCTGGCCGTGGATGCCGCCGCCGGTGACGACCTTGTCACCCTTTTTCAGGTTGGACAAGTAACTCTGGTGCTCCTTGGCCTTTTTCTGCTGCGGCCGGATCAGCAAAAAGTAGAAGACGACAAAGATGAGAATTAGCGGTACGAATTGGGCGATGTTTGCCATTCCGCCTGCCGCAGCCGGCGCGGCGTCGGCAGCCCATGCGACTCCAGTCATGGAATTTCCTCCGGTTAAATAAGGGTTAAGCCAACGGATCGGTCCGTTGCGCATAGAATTGACGACGAAAGGCCAGGAAACGGTCCGCCTGGATGGCGTCCCGCATGTTGGCCATCAACGTGCAGTAGTAGTGCAGATTGTGGATGCTGTTCAGCTGGTAGGCGAGAATTTCCCGGCTCTGGAACAGGTGCCGCAGATAGGCCCGCGAATAGTGGCGGCAGGTGTAACAGCCGCAGGATTCGTCCAGCGGTCGCTGGTCGTGCTGAAAGCAGGCGTTTTTTATAACAACTCTGCCCTGTGAAGTAAAGAGCATTCCATTGCGGGCATTGCGGGTGGGCATGACGCAGTCGAACATGTCCAGGCCGTGAAATACCCCTTCCACCAGGTCCTCGGGCGTGCCGACGCCCATCAGGTAGCGGGCCTGATCGGCCGGCAGGCGGTCGGCGGTGGCGGCGAGCATCTCGACCATCAGCTCCTTGGGCTCGCCCACCGACAGCCCGCCCAGGGCGTAGCCGTCAAAACCGATCTCAATCAGCTGTTCCATGGCCGCGAGCCGCAGGTCCGGGTACATGCCGCCCTGGACGATGCCGAACAGGAGTTGGCCGGTGTCGCTCTGGGCCCCGCGGCAGCGCCTTGCCCAGCGGTGGGTCAGGGCCGTGGCCCGGGTGGCCTCGTTCCGGTCGGCCGGATAGGGGATGCAGGTGTCGAGCGCCATCATGATGTCGGCGCCCAGGGCCTCCTGCACCCGGATGGCGTCCTCGGGGCTGAGGAACAGGCGGGCGCCGTCCAGGTGGGAGCGGAAGGCCGCGCCCTCCTCGGTGATCTTGGCCAGATCCTGCAGGCTGAAGATCTGGAATCCGCCCGAATCGGTGAGGATCGGCCGGTCCCAATGCATGAACCGGTGTAGGCCGCCGAAGCTGCGGATCAACTCGTGGCCGGGGCGGATGAACAGGTGATAGGTGTTGCCCAGAATGATCTGAGCCCCGACCTCGACCAGGTTCTCCGGGGTCATGGCCTTGACCGTGGCCTGGGTGCCCACTGGCATGAACACAGGCGTTTCGATGGTCCCGTGCAGGGTGGTCAGGGCGCCCCGGCGGGCCGCGCATTCGGACGAGCGGCAGTGGAGGCGGAAGGGTACGGCGGTGGTCATGGAATGGCGCGGCCCTTACTCGATATCAATGATGGCGACCTGGAAGTGCAGCACCTCGCCGGCCAGGGGATGGTTGAAATCGATGGTGGCAGTCTGGTCTTCCAGGCTGGCGACGCTGCCTCGGAGTTCCTGGCCCTCGGGGCCGACGGCGGTGAGTTGGGCCCCGACCTCGCGGGCAT
>CAZFPV010000298.1:0-3204 GCA_964521155.1 uncultured Desulfobulbus sp.
GGTGATGCTGCCCGGCAACGCCCGGGTGCGGCGGCAGGCGGTGGAGCGACGAATGGCTGCCACCCGCGAGCTGGCCGAAACCCTGCCGGAAAACCGGGTCGAGCCCGGCAGCGGTCGGCGCGGCTTTCTCACCTCGGGCGTACCGTACAACTACGTCAAGGAGGCCTTCCCCACCGCGCCGGTGCTCAAGCTAGGCATGGTCTGGCCCCTGCCCGAACAGATGATCCGCGACTTTGCCGCCTCGGTGGACGAACTGATTGTGGTCGAGGAACTGGATCCCTTTCTCGAAACTCATCTCAAGGCCATGGGCATCGCCTGCCGCGGCAAGGAACTGATTCCGGCCCAGGGCGAGCTCAACTCGTTCATCGTCCGCAAGGCGGTGGAACCCGAGTCCATTGGCGAGATCTTCGCCCCGCTGGAGCTGCCGATGCGGCCGCCGAACATGTGCGCCGGCTGCCCCCACCGCGGCCTCTTCTGCGGGCTGTCGAAGATGAAGGACGTTTTCGTCTCCGGCGACATCGGCTGCTACACTCTGGGCTTCCTGCCGCCGCTGTCGGCCATGGACGCCTGCGTCTGCATGGGCGCCTCGATCAGCATGGCCCACGGCATGGCCAAGGCGCTGGGCAAGAGCGGCGAGGGCAGGGTGGTGGCGGTGATCGGCGACTCCACCTTCATGCACTCGGGCATTACCGGGCTCTTGAACATGGTCTACAACGACACCTACGCCTCGGTGATCATCCTCGACAACCGCACCACGGCCATGACTGGCCACCAGGAAAACCCGGCCTCGGGCCGGAACATCCGCGGCGAGTCCGCCCCGGCCATTGATCTTGCGCAGTTCTGCCGCGCCATCGGGGTCAAGCGGGTGGTGGTGGTCAACCCCCACGACGTCGAGGCCACGCGCAAGGTGCTCAAGGAGGAGATCGAGTCCACCGAACCCTCGGTGATCATCAGCCGCGCCCCCTGCGTGCTACTGCCAGAGGAGGTCAAGCGGGTGAAGCCCGTCTACTACACCAGGCTCGACAACTGCACCGGCTGCACCCTCTGCGTGCAGATGGGCTGCCCGGCCATCAGCTGGACGCCGCTCACCCCCGAGGAGGCAGTGGCTCGGGGCTATCGCGAAAAACAGAAAGGGTTCGCCATGATTGCCGAGGTGCAGTGCAACGGCTGCGGCCAGTGCGCATCGGTGTGCAAGTTCGAGGCAATCACGAGAAAGGAGGCCAAGTGATGAAACCAAGCGGCAACATTCTCTTTTCCGGCGTGGGCGGCCAGGGCATCCTGCTGGCCAGCGAGCTCACCGCCCATGCCCAGCTGGCCGCCGGCTTTGACGTCAAGAAGAGCGAGGTCCACGGCATGGCCCAGCGCGGCGGCTCGGTGGAGGCCCATCTTCGCTACGGCGAGAAGGTCTACTCGCCGCTGATCGAACCGGGCACGGCCGATATTCTGGTGGCCTTCGAGATCCTCGAGGCGGCCCGCTACCTGCCCTACCTGCACAAGGACAGCGCCGTGGTGGTCAACACCCAGAAGATCCTGCCGCCGGCGGTGGCGCTGGGCCGGGCCACCTACCCGGACAACATCCTTGACGAGCTCCGGTCGCGGCGCATCAACGTGGTGGCCATCGACGCCTTTGCCGTGGCCGAGTCGGTGGGAGAGTTGCGCACCGCCAACGTGGCCATGGTCGGGGCCATGTCCAACTTCCTCGCGGTCAACCCGGAGATCTTTCTCCAGGTGATCGACGAGACGGTGAAGGAGCGGTTCCGCGAGGTCAACAAGAAGGCCTTTGCCGCCGGCCGGGCCGCGGTCCACGCCAAGGCGTGATGTCAAGCAAGGAACAGGGGTAGCATGATGAACTGGCAAGAGATTGAAACCCTGCCCCGGCAGGGCATGGAAGCGATCCAGTTGCGGCGGTTGCAGTTGCTGGTGCAACGGGTGCATGACAAGGTCCGCCCCTATCGGGAGAAGATGGACGCCGCCGGCATCAGGCCGGCCGACATCCGCTCGCTCGCCGATCTGCGGCGGCTTCCCTTCACCACCAAGGATGACCTCCGCGACAACTACCCCTTCGGCCTCTTCGCCACCCCCATGGAGGACGTCATCCGGGTGCACGCCAGCTCCGGCACCACCGGCAAGTCCACCGTGGTCGGCTACACCCAGGCGGACATCGACCTCTGGGCCTCGGTCATGGCCCGTTGTCTGATGATGGCCGGGGTGACCAGGGGCGACATGGTCCACAACGCCTACGGCTACGGCCTGTTTACCGGCGGCTTGGGAGCGCATTACGGCATCGAGGCTCTGGGGGCCACGGTCATCCCGGTCTCGGGCGGCAACTCGCGGCGGCAGGTGACCATCATGCGTGACTTCGGTTCCACCGTGCTCATGTCCACCCCCTCCTACGCCCTCAACCTGGCCGACGCCATGACCGACGCCGGCGTCTCGCCCGACGACCTCAAACTGCGCGTCGGAGTGCACGGGGCCGAGCCGTGGAGCCAGAACATGCGCGAGGAGGTGGAGCGCAAGCTGGGGATCAGGGCGCTGGATATCTACGGCCTCTCCGAAATCATTGGCCCGGGCGTGTCCATGGAGTGCCTCCACTCAGAGCACGGCATGCATATTCTGGAAGACAACTTCCTCCCCGAGGTGATCGACCCCGACACCCTGGAGCCGCTGCCCTACGGCGAGGCGGGCGAGCTGGTCTTCACCACCCTGACCAAGCAGGCCTTCCCCCTGATTCGCTACCGGACCAAGGACATCTCCCGGCTGTTTCTCGAACCCTGCGGTTGCGGCCGCACCCTGATCCGCATGGAGAAGGTCACCGGCCGCACTGACGACATGCTTATCATCCGCGGGGTCAATGTCTTCCCGTCGCAGGTGCAGCACGTGCTCGTCGGCATCGAGGGGGTCGAACCCCATTACCAGATCGAGGTCAGCCGCGAGGGCAACCTCGACGTCATGGCGGTGCTGGTCGAGGTGAGCGACAACATCTTCTCCGACGAGATCAAGGTGCTGGAGCGTTTGTCCCAGAAGATCAAAGCGGAAATCAAGGACATGCTTGGCGTCACCTGCCAGGTGAAACTGGTAGAGCCTCGCTCCATCCAGCGATCCGAAGGCAAGGCCCAGCGGGTGATCGACAGGCGGAAACTGTGAGGGCGCGGGCGGTTCGGGCGGGGGCTGCCCCGGCCGGCCGGCGCCAAAGTGCCATACAAC
>CAZFPV010000299.1:0-3194 GCA_964521155.1 uncultured Desulfobulbus sp.
CAATGAGACACTCCCCCGACTGCTGTATATCTATTCTACCCGACCTTAACACTCTTTATGCCTTTCAACGTGGTAAGCTGTGCCACCAGTTGATCAATCGGGGCGATCTCCAGGGTCTTCACCACCAGATTAAACGAAGCAAACTCGTTCTCAAAATCGCGCGTGACTGTGGTTTGAATGATGGTGGTATTTTCATCAAGGATCAATTTCCGAATTTCATTCAGCACTCCGCTGCGGTCTTCCACTTCCACCAGAACATTCATCGTGCGGTAGGTTTTGATAAAACGCTTTTCCACCTGATCCAACAGGGTGAGCACCACCAGCAGAACAACCCATCGTTTCCATGGGGTTTTCTTCTCGGCAAAGGGATCGGTGAGCGAGCGTTCCGCTCCCTTGGGCAGGACCGCCATCTTGGTCAGGGTCGAGCCGAAGGGGATGTTGATGCTGGCCTTAGTGTTGACCGCCCAGCCGTTGGCATCCAGAATCGGCCCCAGGTTGCGCTGGCGCAGTTTGAGGAAGGCGATCAGCATCGACGGCCCGGACACGGCCAGGATGATGCCGCCGACAGCCACCGGCATCTGCCAGACCGGCAGGGCCAGGAAACCGCCGACGATCGAGGCCACGGCCGTGCCGATGGCGCCCAGGGCGAGGCCGATGGCGGCAAAGATACCGGCGAACTTGCCCACGTCAAAGGGCGCGGGGGCGGCCCCACCCTCTACCTTGGCACTGGCCGCGGCGATGCCCGCACTCGCCTTGCCGTCCACCGCCTTGTCCCGCGCCACCGCAAACTTTTCGATCTGCTCGCCAACCATGCGGGCGATGCGTTTGTACGGCGCCCAAAAGGCCTGGGACACGCTGATCGGGTGATCGATGATCTTGACGATGGTGGCGTCCCAATCATTGCCCTGGCGGTCATAAAAGACGCCGTTGCGGCCGACCATCAGGTTGTCCGAGTCGCCGCCGGTGAAGGCGACGGCTACAAACATCTGCTGCTCGCTGCTGCGGCGCTTGCAGTCGCAATAGGCCAGATAGGTCCGGCTCAGGTTGGCCATGGCGGCGTGGGCGTTGACATCGTCCACCCGGATGCACAACTCACAGGCCCGGCCGTCGATGAACAACGTACCGGCCTGGAAAATGGCCTTGCCTTCCTGGGCGTAAAAGTTTCGGAAAGAAACGAAGTTATTGAGCAGTTGGTAGAGATCTCGGTTGTACTGGACCAGTCGCACCACCTGTTCGATGGATTCGACCTGGTCGGCCAGTTCCAGATCCCGCGCAATGAGCTGTTCCAGATTGGCCTGTCCCGACCCTCCTGCGATGGCCAGCACCCGCTCGATGCCGAGCGGTTCCACCGCACCTCCAACTTTCTGCGCCTGCCAAGCTGCATATGCCTGGAACCGTTGCTTAATTGCGATCCACTGCGTTTCCGTCAATTCGGTGACCTGGCCGAACATGGGCAGGCAGACCAGTTGCGCGAATCGGGCCGTGGCCAAAGCCCAGGCCGGATTGACTGCTTGCGCCAGCGGCAGGGGCCTGCCCGCGCCGATGCGGGCCAGCGGCAGACACTCCAGGGTGGCAGCAGCGCCGGAGAGTTCCTGCGGAGCCAAGGATTCGTAGGTGGCCAGCGACGGATTGAGCGGCTCCTCGGCCTTGGGGTCAAAGGCGGCCAGACCGCAGCGGGTGAAATAATCATCGATCTTGGCGCGCATCACGCCATACACCGCAGCCGCCTCGGCGGTGGCTTCGCCAAACGGCAGGATGGCTGCATCCCGCTCCGACTGCCGCCACCACTCCACATACTCGCCAACCGTTGTAAAAAAGGTCTTCACCCGGTCGCCCGAGACGCCGGGCAGACCGCTGCGGTCCTCGTCGCTGCCCAGGCAGGCGATGATGTCGGAGATCAGCTGCCGCGTTTCTTCATCATCGGCGGCAATGGCCGCAATGACGCCATCGCCGTTGAAACGGGAGTTGTGCAGCAAGGTCTCGGTCGAGGCCACATCCTCGATGGTCACCACCTCGGCTTCGGGCTTGCCCAGGTAGGAGAGCAGCTGCCGGGCCGAGGCCAGCAGTTGCCGCCCCTCGGCGTGGCTGTCGTCAATGGCGGCAAGCGGCAGTTCTGAGGCCCCGGCCAGGAGCGTATCCATGTTCTTCATGACCCCGCTCACCCAGGCCACCGCATCCAGCACCTCCTGCACCCGGACCCGGTTGTCGGCGCTGGTGTCGAGCAGCGCAAGCGTCCTGGCATCGAATTCCAGCCCCTGCGCCGGGCAGCTCAGCGCGGCCCAGAGCTTCTGGTCCAGTTCGCCCAGGTGGCGAATGTCCTCCGTGGTTTCCAACCGAACCTGATCAAACCCGCCTAGACGGCAAAACCGCCAGCGATGCGACCCGCCCATTGCACTTTCCATGGTGAACAGTCCCCTTTTTCTGCTAGGATGAGTAAGAATAAGCGGCGCGACCTGTTGCCAGATTCGGTGCGCCGATTGCTTTGCCGAATGACGCAAACCCGACCCGATAGGGCACCTTAGAAGAATTTGACTTCCCTGCCAACAAATTTCCGGGAATTATTCCCATGGCTATCCTGCTCTTTTCTACCATCGCTCGCTCACATCCATGGAATTGATCATCATCGCCGCCATGGCCGCCCATCGCGTCATGGGTCGGAACAACACCCTGCCCTGGCGCATTCCCGAGGAAATGACCCATTTCCGAACCGTCACCATGGGTCATCCGGTGATCATGGGCCGCAGGACCTTCCAGTCCATCGGCGCTCCCCTGGCCGGCCGGCGCACCCTTGTTCTCAGCGCCGATCCCGGCTTTCATCCCCAGCAAGGCGTTCAGGTGTTTCCTTCCCTCACCGCCGCGCTGGCTGTCTGTGCCCGCGAGGAGAAGGTGTTTCTCATCGGCGGCGAACAATCCTTTCGCGAGGGCATGGCCCTGGCCGACACCATTCTCCTGAGCGTGATCGATCTTGCGGTCGAGGGTGACGCCTTCTTTCCCGAGATCCCCATGGACTGCTTTCACCTGGCGGACTGTCGGCAGATCGCCGCCGATCCGCCGATCCGGCTGGAGACCTATCGCCGCAACACCCCATGACCCATCGTTTTTCCCGCTGGTGGGCGTAAAGAGCCATGCAACCTGGGACCAGGTGTGCTACATAGGGCCATGCGACGCTTTTTCCTTGCTCCCGGTTGCCTCGC
>CAZFPV010000300.1:0-3183 GCA_964521155.1 uncultured Desulfobulbus sp.
ACCCTGGAGAGGCATGATCACTTCGGCAAGAGAGGAATACAAAGGTGCGGAAGTTACCGGGGCGTTCTTTCCGGGCAGAAGGGGTCTGCTTCAACGCGATGGAAGCGGACAAGGCGTACTTCTCTCCCAACAGCGTCCGACCGGTGGACCACATTTCCCTTGAACAAGTCGACAGACTGTACTTAATTCCAATTGTTGCCCACCGTGTTGGCATTGCAGGCCGACGGTGGAGTACCCCAAGGTCCACCCGATCACCAGGGAGGCGACAATGCGAGAAGAAATACGCACCATCCTGAAAGAAATCGCCGAAGGCGCCGGTCGGATCACGGTCCTGACCGGGGCCGGCATCTCGGCGGAAAGCGGCATCCCCACCTTCCGGGGACCGGAGGGCTACTGGACGGTCGGCTCCAAGGTCTATCAACCGCAGGAGATGGCCACCTTCTGGATGTTTACCCACCAGCCTGACGAGGTGTGGAAGTGGTACCTTTACCGCATGGGGGTCTGCGCCCGAGCCGAACCGAATCCGGGCCACCTGGCCCTGGTCGAGATGGAACAGCGATTCGGCGACCGCTTCACCCTGATTACCCAGAACGTGGACGGTCTTCATCTGCGGTCCGGCAACACCCTGGCCCGCACCTACCAGATCCACGGCAACGTCTTTTACATGCGCTGCTCGATCGAGTGCAGCGAGGCGGTCTACCCGATCCCGGCGGCAGTCAAGGCCAAGAGCAAAGACGAGCACCTCACCGATGCGGACAAGCAGCACCTGCGCTGCCCGCTCTGCGGGGCGCGCTCGCGGCCGCATATTCTGCTCTTTGACGAGAGCTACAACGAGCATCACTACCACTTTTACAGCTCGCTCAAAGCGGCCCGCGAGACCGCCCTGCTGATCGTGGTCGGCACGGCCGGGGCCACCAACCTGCCCAATCAGGTGGCCCAGGAGGTCTATCAACAGGGCGGGGTGATCATCGACGTCAACATCGACGCCAACCCGTTTAGCAAACTCGCCGAGAACAGCGCCCGCGGCTTGTTCATCCGCGAACCCAGCGCCTCAGCCCTGCCCGCCCTGATGGCGGCCATGGGTTGACCGCCAGAGGCAGGGGCACGGCGATCGAACTGATCCACCTGGCCCGCGACGCCACCGTGATCAGCCTGTACCATGTGGACACAAACCAAAAACCCATCCAGCACCAGGGAGCACGAACATGAAAATAGCGGTTCCGACCATCGGCGATCAGGTGGACCAGCACTTCGGCCACTGCGAGAAATACACCGCCTTCACCATCGAGAACCAGGCCATCGCCGCCGAAGAGTACATGGCCTCGCCCGCCGGTTGCGGCGACATCTGCCACGAACACGGGCCCGGTCACGTCTGCCAGCACCCGTGAGCCTGCCATGGACAACGGAACAACGGGGATGACCCTGCCCGATCTGCTGCAACAGTCCAGCAGCTACTGGAAATCCTGCACCATCCACGCCGGGGTCAAGCTGGATGTTTTCACTCCCCTGGCGAAAGGGTCGCAGACCGCGGCGGAACTGGCGGCGGCCATGCAGGCCGACGAACGCGGCCTGGCCATGCTCCTGCACGCGCTGACAGCCATGGAACTCCTGTCCAAGGATGGGGACCGCTTTTATCTGACCCCGCTTGCCGCCGAGCACCTCGTCCGTACCGCGCCGGCATACATGGGGCACATCCTCATGCACCACCACTTTCTGGTGGAGGGCTGGGGCAAGCTGGATGCAGCAGTCCGCACTGGCGCCCCGGTGCGCAAGCGCTCCTCCCACGAGACCGACGGCGAGGAGCGGGAGAGTTTTCTCATGGGCATGTTCAACCTGGCCTCCCTGCTCGCGCCCCGCGTCGCCGCAGAAATCGATCTGCTGGGGCGGCGGCGTCTGCTCGACCTGGCCGGCGGTCCCGGCACCTATGCCATCAATTTCTGTCGGCAGAACCCGAACCTGACCGCGGTCATCCACGATCTGCCCACCACCCGCCCCTTTGCCGAGCAGACGGTGGCGCGGTTCGGGCTGGTCGACCGCATCGCCTTTGCCGGCGGCGACATTCTGGCCGAACCCATTGGCTCGGGGTTTGACGTGGTGTGGATCTCCCACCTGCTCCACAGCGAGGGCCCCGAGACCTGCGGGCACATCGTCGCCAAGGCGGCCGAGGCCCTGGATGCGGGCGGCCTGCTGCTGATCCAGGAGTTCATCCTTGACGACAACCGCACCGCGCCGCTGCACCCGGCACTGTTCTCGCTCAACATGCTGCTGGGCACCCGCGAGGGGCAGGCCTACGCCCAAGGGGAACTCGCCGCCATGATGGCTGAAGCCGGGCTGCGCGACGTCCGCCGCTTGCCCATCGCCCTGCCAAACGGCGCCGGCATCATGGCCGGCGTGCGGTGAGCATCAGGCCCGGCCCGATTTACCACCCAACAGCCCGTTAACGTCCGTCATCCCCTCCCGGCCGCTCAATCCCGGCGGCCGGACTCCTCGCCCGCAAACCTCTCATACACGCCCCAGTACCAGCGACGCAGCCGGTCGCGAAACTCGGACGACCGCTCCTTGCTCCGCTGCAAGAGGTAATACATCGACGGCACCACCACCAGGGTGAGGAAGGTGGCGATGATCAGGCCCCAGGCCACCACCACCGCCATGGAGCGCCACCACTGGCTCGACTCGCTCACCCAGGAGATGGCCATGATGTGGAAATCGAACGAAACCCCGGTGATCATCGGCACCAGCCCAAGGATGGTGGTGATGGCAGTGAGCAGCACTGGCCGCAGCCGGGTGGCCCCGGCCCCGACCACCGCCTCCCGCAGCGGAAAGCCGCGCTGGCGCAGTTTGTTGGTGTAGTCGATGAGGACGATGGCGTTGTTGACCACCACCCCGGCGAGCGAGATCACCCCGACCCCGGTCATGATGATGCCGAAGGGCTGGTTGTGCAGCATCAACCCGAGGAAGACTCCGCCCAGGCAGAGAATGACCGAGATCATGATCAGGAAGGGCTGGCTGACCGAGTTGAACTGGGCCACCAGCACCAGGAAAATCAGCAGCAGGGCGACAACGAAGGCCTTGGAGAGAAAGTCTTCTGACTCCTGCTGGAACTCGAACTCGCCGGTGAATTTGACCCGGTAGCCCGACGGCAGCGGCAGCGACTTGAGCGCCTCCTCGGCCACGGCCCGGGCC
>CAZFPV010000301.1:0-3178 GCA_964521155.1 uncultured Desulfobulbus sp.
TCGCTCCACGGGCGGCGGAGCCGCCCCGCGCCTACTTGCCTTCCGCTGCCTTGGCCGCCGCCCGCTCCGCTTCCTGCTCGAGCAACTCGCCCAAGGCCTTGGCGGTCTCGCCGACCACCTCGATACAGTGCTTTCTGCGACTTTCCGGGTTGGCGTAGAAATCCTTGACCTGATCGCGGTCCATCCAGTCGACGCCGGCGATCTGGCAGCAGTTGATGCCGCCGTGCCGGGCGGTCATCTCCTCGAATTGCTTCATCACCTGCTTGGTGGCGTTCCACATCCGGGGATTTTCCTTCTCTTCCAGACTGCTCCGACTGTACAGGCTGCCGATGACGCTGGCCGCGCCCACCAGGGCGCCGCAGATATTGCCCGTGCCGCCGATGCCGCCGCCAAACGAACCCAGGGCCTTGATAACCTCCGGCGCCTCGACGCCGAGTTTTTCCAGTCCGACCGTGGCAATCACCTGGCTGCAGTGCAGCCTTCTGGTAAACAGATCAATGGCTTTCTCACGCATTTCTTCCGGCCGCATCGTTTCCTCCATGCCTTGAGTGTGGGGGGACAAGCTTGTCCGACCGCCCGAGTCTACCCGATCCGCGCCGGGATCGCACCGCGATTTTCCACAAGAATGAAATATCCCGAAGACCTTGGGTCAGAACAGCTTGTACGAACTTGGCCGTCCTTCTCCGCTCGTCTTTGAACATCGAGCTTCTCAACAAGTTCTGGCCGCATCAATACGTTGATCCATTGGTGACGATTCACCTCGAAGAGCACCCTGCCGTTAATTGCACACACAAGGCTTGACTGCATTCGGATTGCCTTCTCAAGAAACACCGCCTCTCGCCCATGGTGTTCTCGGCTGCCCACGGTAAACTTCTCCACGAAATCATTGACAATCAACCTGTTGCGGACTACAGGCAACCTTCAAACGCAACGGTTCGTCCTCGGCATTGCTGCCGCGCGCAATGAGAGCAGGTTGATTGAGCATGAATTCCTTCCAATGGGTGAACAGTTCCCTGCAGATTGTCCTCGCGCTCGGGATGACGCGGCTGCTCGCCTCCTGGGTGGCCCTGTTCCGCTCCCGGCATCGGGCGCACCTGGACTGGATGCCCATTGTCTGGTCGGTTAACGCCTTCTTCGCCCTGCTTGAGTTTTCGTTTGCAATTCAAGATCTTGGTTCCATGATCGAGACCTGGTCCTTTCCCCGCTTCCTCCAGTTGCTCTTCCTGGCCATGGTCCTGTTCGTGGCCTCGTCGCTGATCCTGCCCACTGTAGAACTGCAACCTGGCGAGGATCTCGCTGCCACGTTCGAGCGCGACGGCCGTTGGGCCCTGGCTTTCCTCGCCGGCTACGAGACCTTGACCAATGTTGCCAACTGGTATTTCTGGCAAGCCTCGCCCATCAGCCTGATTGGCGGAATTAATGCGGCTCTGGCGATACTGGCCATCAGTTTTCTTCTGCTGCAGGCGAGGTCAGGAAAAGTGGTGGTCACTCTGGTGTTCACCGTACTCAATCTGGGCACGCCCCTTGTTCTCGGATAGCTTTTTGCCGGACCGGTTCCCATGCGCATCCTCCTGATCAACCCGCCTAATTGCGGCCGCAGCATCCCCGAAGAACGCTATGGCATCACCTCGCTCAAGCAGATCTTCCGGGGCGAGCCCCTGGGCCTGGAGGAACTGGCCGGCAACCTGCCCGAACACGAGGTGCGACTGCTCGACCTGAAGGCCGATCCCGATGGCCTTACCGCCGAACTCGAACGCTTCCAACCTGAGGTGGTGGGCATCACCGGGGTGACCTGCGAGGCCAACACCATGCTCGGATTGGCGGCCACGGTCAAGGCGATGCTGGCGGCCACGGTCGTGGTCGGCGGCATCCATGCCAGTCTTGACCCGGAGTTTTTTAACCAACCCTCAATCGATTACATCGTGCGCGGCCTGGGCAAGCGCTCTTTTGCCCTGTTGGTCAATGCGCTGGAGCAACAGCCTGAGCCATCCCTTCCGAACGGCATCTGCCGCACCACGCCGGACCAGCCGCTCACTCTGCCGCCGCACCGCAGTCGTCGCGAGGACATGATCAGCCATCGCGCCCCGGCCTATCACCTGACTGGGCGCTACCGGGACAACTACGTGCTCGAACGGCTCAGCATTCGCCTGGGCTTTGTCGCCTCGGCCTATGGCTGCCCGCAGGCCTGTTCGTTCTGCGCCATCCGCGGCCAGACCGGCGGCACGTACCTGACCCGGGACGCGGCCGAGGTCATCCGAGATATCAATCTGCTGCCGGAAATCCCGGTGATCCGGCTAGTTGACGCCAACACCTTCGGCGATGTCGAGCGGGCGCGAATTCTGGCCGAGGCCATCATCGCCTCCGGGGTGAATAAGCAGTTCCTGGCCGATGTCCGCTCCGATACCGTGGTCCGCCATCCGGACCTGCTCCGCCTGTGGCAGCAGACCGGGTTGCGGGCCGTGATCATCGGCTTTGAGGCCATCGACGACCACAGCCTCAAGGCCATGGCCAAAGCCAATTCGGTCCGCACCAACACCGAGGCCATCGCCATCCTGCATGGGCTCGGCATCCGCATCGTCGGCGACTTCATCCTCAGCCCCGAGGCCGAGGAGCGGGATTTCAGCGCGCTCACCCGCTATCTCGGCGAGCATCCCGTGGACCTGCCGATGATCACGGTGATGACCCCGCTGCCGGGCACGCCCCTGCATGCCCAGTGGCGCGACCGCATCAGCAACCACAACCTGGATTATTACACCCTGACCAATGCCGTTGTGCCGACCCGCATGCCAGAACACGATTTCTACCGCGCCTACGCCGAACTGCTGGCCGCCGGCCATTGCCACGCCAGTGTCTGAACCATGAACGCCTATCTCACCGCGCTTGCGGCCTATCTTCCCGGCGACCCAGTTGCCAACGATCGGATCGATGCCTATCTGGGCGCGGTGGACCGCGTCTCGGCCCGGACCCGCCGGATGATCCTGACCAGCAACGGCATCCTGACCAGGCATTATGCCATCGACCCTGCCACGGGTGAACCCACCCACACCAACGCCCAACTGGCTGCCGAGGTGGTGCGGCGACTGTGCACGGCTCGTGGGATAACGCCCTCGGATCTGCGCTGCCTCTGCTGCGGCACCTCCGCGCCCGACCAGTTGATGCCGGGCCATGCCTCCATGGT
>CAZFPV010000302.1:0-2127 GCA_964521155.1 uncultured Desulfobulbus sp.
TCGCTGTTCCGGTCCTTTGGCGTTTCCGCGTTCCATTTTCATCAGCTTGCAGGACATGTCATTGATTTTGCAGAGATTGTTGGCAGAGTTAACGCGCCTTTCTATCTGACCATTCACGATTACATGCTGCTCTGCCCTCGCGTCAACCTGATGTTCAGGGGTGAAAGCTACTGCGGAGAGCGCGGCCGGGACCAGTGCAGCAATTGCCTTGCGGGAACGGAACTGGATCGATACAAGGGGATCGAGGACTGGAGGGCCGGGTATGGCTGGCTCTTTGACCGGGCCCGCGCCGTGATCTGTCCGAGTCGCGATGCCGCCCTTCGATGTCTGCGGTACCACCGCCACGCCCACTGCCTGGTGGTCCCGCACGAACGATACCACCCCGATTGTTCCCAGCCTGTATTGGTTCCTGAAGCGGCGGCGCACATTCCGTTGCGGATAGCCGTGCTCGGCGTCCTGGCCAGACACAAGGGGGCCGACGTCATCGCTAAACTTGTCGACACGATTCAGCGGGACGGCCTTCCTCTGCAGCTACGATTGATTGGTCATTCGGACGGCGACATCGCCGCCCCTGCAATCGTGTACGCGGAGACAGGACCCTATGCCGATGACCAGATACTGCAGCTAATCGATGCCTTCAACCCGCACCTGATTCTGTTTCCGGTTCAATGGCCGGAGACCTACAGTTACACACTGACCGCTGCCCTGCGGTCGAACAGACCCCTGATGATCCCGGATCTTGGCGCCCTTCCCGAGCGGGTTCAAGGCAGGGCGTGGACCTGGGTGTTCGCGAGAGATCTCGGCGGGGAGCAACTGGCAAGGCGCCTGGGTGAGATCAGGAACCACAACTTTATCGACAGGGTCGAGCCACCCGCCACCCGTGTTGGACTGGGTGATGATGTCGCATTGCCCAGCCGCTATGATTGGTATGAACAAGACTATGGGCGCGAACCAGGCGTTGATCATCCTGGGGACGACGGCTCCGCCCGGGCCGATGCACGGTCCGGCCTGGTTGATCGTGGTGTGGAGGCAGGTTGAACGCCTTTGATCCGAAGCGGGTGTTCCCGGTCCACTGCTGCCGGAGGCTGCTTCGCACGGGGAAACGTCTGTTGACCGATCCGAACTACCGGCTCGCCTGGTTGAGCGGCCTGTTCGATGCGCGGTATTACCTCCGGCAGTATGCCGACATCGACCCGGCTCAGGTGGATCCGCTCGGCCATTACCTCGACGCGGGCTGGCGGGAGGGGCGCAATCCCAACCAGTTGTTCGAAAGTGATCTCTACCGGCGCACCTATCTGGCGGACAATGACCAAAACCCGCTGCTGCACTACATCAGGACCGGCTGGCGGTCCGGTTGCCAGCCTGTGCCGTTGTTTTTCTCCAGGGAATACGTCCACCGCTACCAGCTCACCCTGACCGGCGCCCGCACGCCGCTGGGGCATTATCTCAAGCACTGGCGGCGCGGCTTCAACCCGAATCCCCTGTTCGACAGCGTCTTTTACCTTAAACAGCATCCCGAACTCGAAGAAACCGGGGAAGATCCCCTGATCCATTACCTGCGCAGGGGCAACGCCGAACTGCACAGCCCGTATCCTTTCTTCGATGTCGCCTCTTACTTGGAGGCCAACCCCACTGTGGCCAGGGAGTGGCAATACCCCGTGCTGCATTACCTGGCCCATGCGGACGAGGAGGGGTGTCGCCCCAACCGCTTGTTTGATCCCCGATTTTACCGCGACACCTATCTCGACGCGGACACGCCCCTGCTGGATGCCTTTGTTCACTATGTCGAGCACGGCGCGGCCCGAGATGCGCTGCCGAACCCACTGTTTGATCCACAATTCTACCGGCAAACCTCCATGGAAGCGGGCGACCGCGAGATGCCCCTGGCCCACTACCTTCGCCAGGGCGTGGCCCTGGGGGCGTATCCCTGCGCGGAGGTGGCGGCGCTTGCGCGCAAGCCCGTGATCTCGATCCTCACCCCGGTCTACAACACCGGGGCCAACCTGCTGCGCCGCTGCGTCCACTCGGTGCGCTATCAGCCCTATCCCCACTGGGAACTCTGCCTGGTGGACGACGGCAGCAGCGCTGCCCACCTGCCCGCCCTGCTGGAGCGGGTCAACGAATCGC
>CAZFPV010000302.1:2137-3161 GCA_964521155.1 uncultured Desulfobulbus sp.
GAGTATCTGGCCTTCCTCGACCATGACGACGAATTGGCCCCGGACTCCCTCTACCAGGTCGCCCTGGCCATCAACGAGCAGGACCCCGACCTGCTCTACAGCGACGAGGATCTGGTCAATCTGGAGAGCCGCCATCTGGACACCTTTTACAAGCCGGCCTTCAACCGGGAATTGCTGCGGGGCCACAACTACATCACCCATTTTCTGGTGACCAGGAGCGAGTTGTTCCACCAGTGTGGCGGCCTGAGTTCGGCGTATGACGGCGCCCAGGATTATGATCTGGCGCTCAAGCTGACAGAGAGCGGGCGGAAAGTCGTCCATGTTCCGCGTTCGCTCTACCGCTGGCGGGCCCATGACGACTCGACCAGCGTTAATCATGAGCAGAAACGTCATGCCGACGAGAACGGGCGTAGGGCGCTGCAGGCGGCGCTTGACCGGGAAGGGATCGTGGGGGAGGCCGAACGGACCGATCTGCGTTTCTTTTACCGGGCCCGGCGGACCATCAAGGGACTGCCTGCGGTGAGCGTGGTGGTCTGCGGTGAGCCTGCCCCGATCGCATTGCAGCATTTGGTCGAGCAGATTGCAGCAGCCTGGGCCAATGTCGAGGTTGTGGCCAAGACCGGGGGCGACGAAAACGGCCAAGGCGTCGCCAGCGTACGTCGACTGCCGCCATTGGATGGCGAGTCGGAACCGGCCTGGCGCAACCGGGCTGCAGCGGTGGCCACGGGCGAATATCTCTGCTTTGTCGATGACGCGGTCAGCCTTGCAGGCCCGGAATGGTTGTGCGCCCTCATCGAATACGGGCAGGAAACTCAAACCGGAATGGTCGGTGGCTGTCTCGATATGGGCGAAGGCGCCCATATCCACCGGGGGTCGCTGCCCGACCTGACCAATCTGTCCTGGCGGTATTACGCCTCCTTTGTCCGCGATGTGTCGGTACACCACAACGGCATCCACTGGCCGCAGCAGGTTATGGCGGTGCATGAAGGGCTGTGTCTGATCGCCCGCGCCCGCTTCCTCGACT
>CAZFPV010000303.1:0-3153 GCA_964521155.1 uncultured Desulfobulbus sp.
CGGCGCGCGATCGCCAGCTTCTCCTCGAGCGTGTAGCCGGAGAGCCGCAGCACCTCCATGCGGTCGAGGAAGGCCGGCTGGATCGGGTCGAGCAGGTTCGCGGTGGTCACCCAGAGCACCTTCGAGAGGTCGTAGGCGACGCCCAGGTAGTGGTCGCGGAAGGTCGAGTTCTGCTCCGGGTCGAGCACCTCGAGCAGAGCCGAGGAGGGATCGCCGCGGAAATCGTTGCCCAGCTTGTCGATCTCGTCCAGCAGGAAGACCGGGTTGTTGGCCCCGGCTCGTTTCAGGCTCTCGATGATCCGCCCGGGCAGGGCGCCGATGTAGGTGCGGCGGTGGCCGCGGATCTCCGCCTCATCACGGACGCCCCCCAGGGCGATGCGCACGAACTTGCGGTTCATGGTCCGGGCGATGCTCTGGCCAAGCGAAGTCTTGCCCACCCCGGGCGGGCCGACCAAACAGAGAATCGGGCCGTGGATGTCCTGCTTGAGCTTGCGCACCGCCAGGAACTCGAGGATCCGCTTCTTGATCTTCTTCAGGCCATAGTGGTCCTGGTTGAGGTCAGCCTCGGCCTGGATCAGGTCCAGAGTGTCCTGGGTCGAATCCATCCAGGGCAGATCCAGAATCCAGTCGATGTAGTTGCGCGACACGGTGTATTCCGGCGAGGAGGGCGGGATGCGGTCCAGCCGGGACAACTCCTTGTCCACCACGGTGCGCGCCTGGGGTGGCAAGGCCTTCTCAGCGACCTTCTCTCTCAGTTCCTTGACCTCGACCTTGTCGTCGTCGCCCTCACCCAGTTCCTTACGGATGGCCTGCAGCTGCTGGCGGAGGAAGAATTCGCGCTGGCGCTCGTCCATGTCCTTCTTCATGTTGGCCTGCAGCTGGTTGCTCATCTCCACCGTTTCCAGCCGCTTGGTCAGCTCCCTGGCTACCCGGTGCAGCAGGTCGTGCAGCGGTCGGATCTCCAGGACTTCCTGCTCCATTTCGATCTTCAGATTGAGCTGCGAGGACACCAGATAGGCAACGTAAAAGGGATTGGTGAGACTGTTGATGGTGGCCACCAGCTCCTGGGGCAGCTCGGTGCCGCTGACCAGCTTCTGAAACTGGGTGCGGATGTTGAACAGCAGGGCCTCGATCTTCTGGTCCTCGACGATCTCCATCGGGATCTCGGTGACCTTGGCCCGGAGATAGGGCTCGGCGCCGATGTATTCGCCCACCTCGATCTTCTTGGTGCCGCTGACCAGAATCTGATAAAAGCCCTCTGGCGCCTTGTTCAGCTTGTGCAGATAGCCCACCACGCCTACCCGGTACAGATCCTCCGGCCCGAGGATGTCGTCGTCCCCGGTCTGCTCGCGGCGGCTCGGCACCAGCCCCATCATGCGATCGCCAAGGAGGACGTCGTCGATCAGCTGTTTGGAGGTCTCGCTGGAGACCTGGAGGGGAAAGCCCATGCCAGGATAGAAGACAAATCCATGCAGCGGCAGGATGGGGAGCGATTCGGGCAGTTCCAACTGGGTGGGATCTGTTTTCTTCGGCGCTTCTTGCTGTTCGTTTTCCATGTATTATGCTCCAGGCGTGATCCGGATGGAAACCTTGCCTCTCCTGGTCAGTTTCGGCAGGGTCACCACGAGGATGCCGTTGGTATAGGTGGACTGCACCCGCTCGACGTCGACTGGAGCCGGCAGGGCGATGGTGCGCGCAAACTCGCCCAGTTCGATCTCGAGCTGATGGATGCAGGCGATGGACTGATGCGGCGGCAACTGCCGACTGCCGCTGATCCGCAGTTGCTGGCCGGCGACCGTGACCTGAAGGCTGTCACCCGCCACCCCGGCCAGATCGGCATAGACGTGAACGCTGTCTTCGGCCTCGTAGATATCCATGGCTGGCTGCCAGCCGCCCGACTCCAGCGGCATCATCCGGGACAGCGACATGGAGCGCAGGATGCGACCGGTATGCTGCTGCATCTGCTCCAGTTCCTCGAGAAGTTTCTTGCTGAACGGATCCATCGGGTTCTCCCAAACCATGCGTTATTCCGGCGGCGCCTGGTTCGCCGCGCCGCCTGCTGCCCGTACTCCAGCCCAAGGGCAGGCGATGGCATATAAGTAACCACTATACCTATTCTGACAATTACAAATCAAGCAAAACGCCAGTGAAAAGTGGGCCTGGACCGGCTGGGCCGGCAAATGTTTTTTTCATTGCTTTTCAAATCGCCATCATTATTGTATGCGCCACGATGCCACCCGCCCTGTCCCGGCGCGACCTGCTCCCGAGGCGCTTTGCGCGACCTGCCGGGCCGGGGGCCCGGACATTGTCCATTCCACCCATGCACCACTCACATTCTTTTTCATGTCGGAGGCTATTATGAGCAGTTCTTGTGGAGGTTCCTGCGGAACCGATCAGCAAGGCAGTTGCGGTTCGGGCGATGCCCGGCTCGCCCAGCAGGATATCGCCATCACCAGATCCCTGGGCAAAATCAAAAACAAGATCCTGGTCATGAGCGGCAAGGGCGGCGTCGGCAAGTCCACCGTGGCCGTCAATCTGGCCCTGTGCCTGGCCAAACGCGGTCACCAGGTCGGCCTGATGGACGTTGATCTCCACGGCCCGGACGTCTGCCGTATGCTCGACCTCACCGGTTCACTCGAGGCCCCGGCCAATCCCGACGACCTGGTACCGCCGCTCAAATACAGCGACAACCTCAAGGTGGTCTCCCTCGAATATATGATGAAGAACCGGGACGATGCCATCATCTGGCGCGGGCCGCTGAAAATCCAGGCCATCCGCCAGTTCATCGCCGACATGGACTGGGGCGCGCTCGACTACCTGATCGTCGATGCGCCGCCCGGCACCGGCGACGAGCCGCTCAGCGTGGCCCAGACCATCCCTGGGGTGCAGGCAGTGGTGGTCACCACACCCCAGGCCGTGGCGCTTGCCGACGTGCGCAAGTCGATCAACTTCTGCAAGGCGGTCGACATGCCGATCATCGGCGTGGTCGAGAACATGTCCGGATTTGTCTGCCCGCACTGCGGCGAGACCGTGGACATCTTCAGCAAGGGCGGCGGCGAGCAGACCGCCCGCGATTTCGACCTGCCCTTCCTCGGCCGGGTACCCATGGATCCGCGCGTGGTCATGGCCGGCGATTCCGGCACGCCCTATCTG
>CAZFPV010000304.1:0-3127 GCA_964521155.1 uncultured Desulfobulbus sp.
CTTTTTCACCATGGTGCAGGACCCGGAACATTCACCCAACCCGGCGCTCAGGTTTTTCCATTCCCTGCGTGGTCTGCCGCCGCGTTTCAAGCGCTATCTTGCTGCGGTCGGTATATTCGGTGTGGGTGACTTTTCGCACAGCCTGCTGATCCTTGCCGCCACCCAACTCCTGACCACGTCCATGGGAGTCGTTCATGCAGCTCAGGTGGCCGGTCTGCTGTATGTCTGGCGGAATGTGGTGCAGGTGGTGATCTCCTTTCCTGTTGGTGCGCTGGCCGATCGGTTTGGCCACCTGCCGACCTTGGTCATCGGCTACGTGCTGGGTGCGTTGACGGCCGTCCTGGCTGCCCTGGCGTTTCTGTTGCAGATTGAAAGCGTTCCTTTTTGGGGCGGTGTCTTTCTTGTCGCCGGATTGTATATGGCCGTGCAGGAGGCGCTGGAATCAACCGTGACCGCGGAGATGGTTGCCGGGGATACGCTTGCCATGAGCATCGGGGCCCTGGGCACGGTCAACGGGACGGCCAAGTTTCTCTCAAGCACGGTTGTCGGCCTACTGTGGACGCTTGTGTCGCCGGTGTTCGCCTTTACCCTGGCCGCCCTGCTCATGATTGCCGGCACTGTGGTCTTGCACCGCGTGGATGGAAAGGGGTACAGTCCGAATTCGGCTTGAACGGTTGGACAATCAAGACAACAAGGGAGACTCATGATGTATTCATCCGAAGTGGAACATATGACCTGTGTGGCCAAGGGGCCGAACCACGGTCCCGCGCCGATTCCCCAGGAGGGACAGTGGACCAGGGCGAAGGAAATAAAAGACATCGCTGGTCTGACCCATGGCGTCGGCTGGTGCGCGCCGCAGCAGGGGGCCTGCAAACTGACCCTCAATGTCAAGGCGGGCGTCATTGAGGAGGCCCTGGTCGAGGTGATCGGCTGTTCCGGCATGACCCACTCGGCAGCCATGGCCGCCGAGATCCTGCCCGGCAAGACCATTCTCGAGGCGCTCAACACCGATCTGGTCTGCGACGCCATCAACACCGCCATGCGAGAGTTGTTCCTGCAGATCGTCTACGGCCGCTCGCAGACCGCATTTTCCGAGGGCGGCCTGCCCATCGGCGCGGGCCTTGAAGACCTGGGCAAGGGGTTGCGCAGTCAGGTCGGCACCATGTACGGCACCTCGGTCAAGGGCGTCCGCTACCTGGAGATGGCCGAGGGGTATGTGACCCGGCAGGCGCTGGACGAGAACGACGAGGTGATCGGCTACGAGTTCGTCCACATCGGCAAGATGATGGAGATGATCCAGCAGGGGACGCCTGCCGACGAGGCTCTGCGCAAGGCAACCTCGAGTTACGGCCGCTTTGACGAGGCGGCTCGCACTATCAACCCGCGGCATGCGTGAGGAGGCGGATCATGGCACTCTTTGAAGGATATGAACGCAGAATTGAGAAAATCGGGACGACCCTCGCCCAGTATGGCATCGCCTCGCTGGAAGAGGCCCGGGCCAACTGCGAGGCCAGGGGCGTCGATGTCCCTGCCATCGTTCGCGGCGTCCAGCCCATCTGTTTTGAAAACGCCTGCTGGGCCTATACCCTGGGCGCGGCCATTGCCCTGAAAAAGGGCGAGACCAGCGCCGTGGCCATCGCCCGTACCCTGGGCGAGGGGTTGCAGGCCTTCTGCATCCCCGGCTCGGTGGCCGAGGACCGCAAGGTGGGGCTCGGTCACGGCAACCTCGCGGCCATGTTGCTTTCCGAAGAAACCCAGTGCTTCGCCTTTCTCGCCGGACACGAATCCTTTGCCGCAGCCGAGGGCGCCATCGGCCTGGCCCGCTCGGCCAACAAGGCGCGGGTGCAGCCGCTGCGGGTGATCCTCAACGGCCTGGGCAAGGACGCGGCCCAGATCATCTCCCGCATCAACGGCTTCACCTATGTGCAGACCGCCTTCGACTACAAGACCGGGGCCCTGTCCATTGTGCGCGAGATCGCCTACTCCAAAGGGGAGCGCGGCAAGGTGCGCTGCTACGGCGCCGACGACGTCCGCGAGGGGGTGGCCATTAACCACCACGAGGGCGTGGATGTGTCCATCACCGGCAACTCCACCAATCCGACCCGTTTCCAGCACCCCGTGGCCGGAACCTACAAGAAGGAACGGCTGGAGCAGGGCAAACGCTACTTCTCGGTTGCCTCGGGCGGCGGCACCGGCCGCACCCTGCACCCGGACAACATGGCCGCCGGACCTGCCTCCTACGGCATGACCGACACCCTGGGACGAATGCATTCCGACGCCCAGTTTGCCGGCTCCTCCTCGGTGCCGGCCCATGTGGAGATGATGGGCTTCCTCGGCATGGGCAACAACCCCATGGTGGGGGCCTCGGTGGCCGTGGCCGTCGCCTTGGCCGGGGTACTGGCCTGAGGCCTTTGCCGGCTGGTAAACGTGTGTTCGACTGCCGGCCGGCATTGATGCTGGATAGATGTTATGGGATGCGCGCACGGGCAGGTCCGTCGGCTTTCCCTGGGTGGAATTGCGAGACGATGATCATGGGCTATAAATGGTTGCTGGTGATGGTGGGCGGCAGTCTGGGGGCTGCCAGTCGCTACGGCGTCGGTCTGCTGACCGCGAGACTGTGGGGGACCGGTTTTCCCTGGGGCACCTTGGTAGTCAACCTGGCTGGCTGCTTCATCATCGGGCTGCTGTTCGCGCTCGCCGACCGCTCACGGCTGCTGACCCCGGACGTGCGGCTCCTGCTTATCACCGGCTATCTCGGTGCACTCACCACCTTTTCCTCCTTCTCCCTGGAAACCGTCAATGCCGGCCGGGCCGGTCTGGCGCTGCAATCCCTGACCAATATCCTCATCAACAATGCGGGCGGCTTGGCCCTGACCTACCTGGGCATGCGCCTGGGCGGACTGAAATAGGAGCGGACCATGCTCAACTACAAAGCGATCGAGATCTTCACCAACGAGGAGGCCCGCCACCGCAACAAACCGGTGACCGACGCGGTCCTGGATTACATCCGCGAATTGAAAATCGCGGCCCGGTGCATCGTTACCCGCGGCATTGCCGGCTGCTACGAAAGCGGTGAGGTGGCCAGCGGCCGGTTGGAGGTGCTCTCCTACAACCTGCCGATCCGCAT
>CAZFPV010000305.1:0-3127 GCA_964521155.1 uncultured Desulfobulbus sp.
CCCTCGGTCCGGACCGGCCAGACCGAGGGTTCGGTGGATCTGGCCCGGATCGCCGGCTTGCGCACCGCCGGCATCATCTGCGAGATCATGAACCCCGACGGCACCATGGCCCGGATGCCCGACCTCGAGATCTTTGCCGAGCAGCACGGGCTCAAAATCGCCACCATCGCCGATCTGGTCGCCTACCGGCTGCGCAAGGACGTGCTCGTCCGCCGGGCGGCCGAGGCGCGTCTGCCCACTGATCACGCCGGTGAGTTCCGCGTCATCGCTTATCAGAACGACGTCGACAAGGACGAGCATCTGGCCCTGATCAAGGGCGAAATCGACCCCAACCAACCGGTGATGGTACGGGTCCACTCCGAGTGCCTGACCGGCGATGTCTTCGGCTCCGCTCGCTGCGACTGCGGCGAGCAGTTGCACGCGGCCATGCGCATGGTTGAGCAGGAGGGGAGTGGCGTGGTGCTCTACATGCGCCAGGAGGGACGCGGCATCGGCCTGATCAACAAGCTCAAGGCCTATGACCTGCAGGACCGGCACGGCTTGGACACGGTCGAGGCCAACACCCGTCTGGGCTTTAAGCCCGATCTTCGCGATTACGGCATCGGCGCCCAGATCCTGCGCGATCTGGGGATTCGCAAAATGCGCCTCTTGACCAACAATCCAAAAAAAATCATAGGTCTGGAAGGGTATGGCCTGGAAGTGGTGGACCGGCTCCCCATCGAGATTCCGGGCGAACAGGAAAACAAAAATTATCTGCGGACCAAGCGTGACAAGATGGGGCACATTCTCGAGCTGTACGGCGACATGCCGATGGGATGCGTGACCCGGGATCCGTAATGCAACATACAGGAACAAACATGGTTACTTATCTGGAAGGACATCTGCAGGGCAAGGGGCGCACGATCGGCATTGTGGTCGCCCGCTTCAACTCCTTTATTTCCGAGAAGCTGCTGGAAGGCGCGATCGACACCCTGACCCGATCCGGGGTTGAGACCGAGGATATCACCGTGGCCCGGGTGCCAGGCGCCTTTGAGATCCCCCTGGTGGCACAAAAGATGGCCAAATCGGGCAGGTATCATGCCGTCATCTGTCTGGGCGCGGTCATTCGCGGGGCCACGCCGCACTTTGACTACGTCGCCGGCGAGGTGGCCAAAGGCACGGCCATGGTGATGCTGGATGCTGGCATCCCGGTGTTGTTCGGCGTCCTTACCACCGAGACCATCGAGCAGGCCATTGAGCGGGCCGGAACCAAGGCCGGCAACAAGGGCTCCGACGTGGCAGTCGCCGCCCTGGAAATGGCTAATCTGCTCGACGCCATCAACTGACCTGTTATTCATACCCTGCGGGTGCGGCGTGCTTGCCTTGCGTCGGACCCGCTTCTCCTTCTGTTTCTTGCTCTGTCATGGGATTACGGCGTAAATCACGGGTATTGGCCCTGCAGTTTCTCTTCAGCCACGACTTTCAGGGAGAGGAGGGCAACGCCGGTGCGTTCGCGACCGAATTCGACCTGTTCTGCGAGGCGTTTTCAACCGAGTTGTTCGGCCAGCATGCCGAAGCCGGAAAAAAGGCGCTGCCCTACGCCCGCCATCTGGTGCAGGGGATTTATTCCCAGTTGGCTGAGATTGATGCCCTCCTGGCGGAGCATTCGCACAACTGGCGGGTGGTGCGCATGTCCTCGGTGGATCGGAACATCCTGCGCATAGCCGTATTCGAGATGCAGGCGGGCAAGGACGCGCCCGTGCAGGTGGTCATCAACGAGGCACTGGAGATCGCCAAGCGCTACTCGGTCGCGGACTCGGTGCCGTTCATCAACGGCATTCTCGACGCCGTTCGTTCGGCCCGGTCTGATACCGCATAGCCCGCGCTGGATCTTTCCGGGCGATGGCGTTCGCCCCTCCACCGGGGCAATCCATTGAACTCGGCCCTTCCCCCACTGTTTCGTCCCATCCCCTGTTTGATGCAGAAAACGCCATTTTTTTGAAATTTCCCAACAAATGATGTAGATATCCGCTGGCGTCGGGTTCCTGTCCGTTTCGTGCCGGCAGTATCCTGCCCAGAGCGGCAGGGGCCATTATTGTGTGAACCTGCCGGGTCCTCCAGGGCCCTGGCAACAGTCCCGGTTTGTGTATGTCCGTGTCAGCTCCGAAAACACAAGGCGGCAGAAGGCAGGAGGCCATGGCCCTGGTGCTGCTGTTTATGGCCCTGTTTGTTCTTGCCAGCCTCGTCAGTTACAGCGTGCCCCTGCTGCGTCCCGAACCCGCCCCGCAGCCGCCTGCGGCCAACTGGTGCGGGTCGCTGGGCTTTTATACCGCCCATTACCTCTTTTCCTTTCTTGGCCTGATGGCCGTTTTTCCAGTCTGCATCCTGCTCTGGGCTTCAGCCAATGTGCTCATAGCCCGACCTGTGGATCAGCGCCTGCCTGCCATCGTCGCCGGCATCACCGGCGCGGCGATCAGTTCATCGGGGTTGTTTGGTGGGGTGGACCAGTTGTTGTTGCCGGCCTCCCAAGTCGCTCCGGGCGGGTACCTGGGTATGCTGATCTGGAACCTGCTGCTCGGGGTGCTAGGGGAGGGCGGCTCGGCGATGATGCTGGTGCTGGTGCTGCTGTTCTCCCTCATGGCGGCGGTGCGGTTCTCGCCTCTGGGTTTGCTTGGTTTGTTCTGGCAACAACGCGAGCAACCACGGCGATCGGCGCCCGAACCTGCTGCCGCACCGGCGCCTGCACGGCGAAACAGAACTTCCCGGAGCAACCCGCCCATCCTTGCGGAAGAAGTCGCGGAGCCGACGCTTCAGCCGGTGGCGCCCAAGGTCCATGAGCCGGAAAACAAAGTGATACCAATGCGGCAGAAGGGGAAACCGGCGTCGTCGCGAGCTGCGAAGAAGGGCGGGTTCAAGCTGCCGCCGATCACCCTGCTGGACGAGAACAACGAGGGCGAGATCGAGCTCGGCAACGAGCACTATTACGAGGTCAGCGCCATCCTGCTGGCTAAGCTGCAGGATTTTGGCGTCCAGGGAACCGTGGCCGGGATTTCGCCCGGACCGGTGGTCACCACCTACGAGTTTGCGCCGGCCCCGGGCGTCAAGATCAACAAGATTGTCACCCTGGCCGACGACCTGGCCATGGTCC
>CAZFPV010000306.1:0-1773 GCA_964521155.1 uncultured Desulfobulbus sp.
CCCATGACCGCGGTCATGGGCATCCTGGTGGTCAACTTCCGCATGGCCTTCTTCTCCGACGCCATCAGCCACTCGGCCTTTGCCGGCGTGGCCCTGGGCCTGATTCTTTCGGTCAATCCGGACTGGACCATGCCGCTGTTCGGCCTGCTGGTTGGAGTGGGCATCATGGCTCTGCAGCGCCACTCGAGCCTGTCCAGCGACACCGTGATCGGGGTCTTCTTCTCGACCATGGTCGCCTTCGGTCTGGCCATGGTCAGCCGCGACCGCTCCCTGGCCCGCGACCTGCAGCGCTTTCTCTATGGTGACATCCTCACCATCAGCGATAGCCAGATCCTCTGCCTGATCGGCCTGTTCGTGGGGCTGATGGCGTTTCAGGCGGTCAGCTACAACCACCTGCTCTACATCGGCCTCAACCCGACCTTGGCCCAGGCGCACCGGGTGCGGGTGGCTGTGCACCAGTACCTCTTTGCCGGCCTGCTGGCCCTGGTGGTGATGTTCTCGGTCCAGGCCGTGGGCGTGCTCCTGGTCACCGCCATGCTGATTGTGCCGGCGGCCGCGGCGCGCAATCTGGCCCGCTCGGCCGGAGCCATGTTCTGGTGGGCGCTGGCGGTCAGCCTGAGCTCGGCAATCCTCGGCCTGCTGATCTCCGCCCAGGATTGGGCCCGCACCGCCACTGGCGCGACCATCATCCTGGTGAGTTGCGGCTGGTTCCTGCTCAGCGCGGTGATCGGCGGCCTGCGCGGCGAGCGCCTTTCCTAGATCACGCCGTTCTTTCCTTCCTCCTTATTTCCGTCAATCCGCGAGGTTGAGCCATGGACCCGGCCCGGGTTACCGCTCCCTCGCGTCCGCTGCCCGCGCCTGCTTGGCCTGCCATTCCTGATAGACAATCGAGGCGACAATCATCGACAGGCCGACAAAGGTGGCGGCGTGGATTCGCTCCCCGATTACCAGGCGAAGGAAGAGCAGGGAGAGGAAGGGGGTGATGTAGACCAGATTGCTCACCCGGGCGGCGGTGGAGGAGAGCTGGAGCGCGGTCAGCCAGAGGACGAAGGTAATGCCCATCTCAAAGAGACCGATGTAGACCAGCGGCAGCCAGGCCTGCGGCGGCGGCAGGGTGATGCCGCCAAACAGCGGGCTGGTGACGAGGATGGCGAGCAGGCCCGAGCAGAAGCTGACAAGCAGCTTCAGCACCGGATCCAGGCCGTCACGGGCGTTGAACAGCCAGAAGCAGGCCCAGATCAGGGTGGAGCCGGCGGCCAGCAGCAGTCCGGGCCGGCTGAGGTCGCCGAGGTCGAGGAACTCGCCCCGGGTAGCGATCATGACCGCGCCGAGAAAGCTGACGGCCACGGCTGCCAGCTGGCTGCGGCTGAGTTTTTGCCCCAGGATCGGCGCCGACAGCAGGGTCAGGACCAGGGGCCAGCCGTAATTGAGCGACATGGCGATCTGCCCCGGCAGCAGGCTGTAGGCCTTGAACAGCACCACGTAGTAGAGGAAAGGGTTGACCAGACCGAGCAGGGCGGTCTTGCGCAGCACCGGGCCGGGAATGCGGCGCAAGGCGGCGAGCTTGCCCTGGGCAGCGACTATCAGCAGCAGGGCCAGGGTGGAGGCCGCGACCGAATAGACCAGCAGGGTGTGGGGCGTGACCAGGCCAAGGGCGATTTTGAAGGCCGAGGCAGCCGTACCCCAGAAGAGGATGACCATCAGGGTGTACAGGTAGGCCTTGGTTTGCCGGTGCATGGGTCCTCCGGGAGCGTTTGGTGCGGGATCGGGAGC
>CAZFPV010000306.1:1783-3102 GCA_964521155.1 uncultured Desulfobulbus sp.
GAGCAGGGGTCCGCGGCATCCATGCGGGCGGACAGGATAATCAGGGCAACATACGGGATTTCTGCCCGCGCTGCCGCCGCAAAAAATCGAGGCCCGGCGTTTTTCCGATGGCCCTGTCGTAAATTTTCTTTTTCCGGCCACACCTTTCCAGCCCCCAAACGACAACGAGCCCCCCGATTCGGGAGGCTCGTTGTCTTGTCCAGTGCGAGGCCGGCGTGGATCAGTCCATGGACCGTTCGCCCAGGTTGCCGTAGCGGTGGTAGTTGTCGCAGATCGACTGCTGCTGGAAGTACTGCAGCAACTCGATGCGGCCGTCCATGCATACCGGGGTGCGGGAGATGTAGGCGCCGGTTTTGGCCGCGGCGGCGAACACCAGCGCCGGCACCCGCTCCGGAGCCGCGTAGCGGAGGCGGCGGATGCCGGTGATCGTGGCTGCGACCTGGTCGTCGGTCTGGCGCAGCACGGGTACGCCCTGGAGGAACTGTTTGCCGTACTGGGTGTCCAGGAAGGCGGTCACCCCGTTGTTCAGGCCGGGCGGGATGCTCAGCTGCACCGCGCAGCCGGCGATCAGGCCGGCGGCGATCCGGGTCAGAGTCTCGAACAGGCTGTCGTCGGTGTGGAGGCGGACCATCAGCTGCTTGATCGGCCGGAAGCGGAGGATGTTGTCCTGGCCGCGCAGGTGGAAGTAATCCTGCTCGCGACCGTAGCGGCTGTCCATCTCGCTGAGGCAGCTGGCGATGGCGCTGATGGTCTTGTCCAGATCCGGGCCATACTCGGTCAGCTTGTTCCACTGCACCAGCTTGCGCCACTCCTGGGCCATCTGCAGCAGGCGGTGATCGCTGGCAATGGCCGTGGTCTGGGGAAAGCCGGTCTCGGCAATGGTCATGAACTGGGTGACGTACTCGATGCTGCCCGCCTTGAGGCCCGGTCCCAGCGCTGACTTGCCCATGCCGCCAAAGGGCTGGCGCAGGACTATGGCCCCGGTGGTGCCGCGGTTGACGTAGAGGTTGCCGGCGAAGATCCGCTCCTTCCACAACTCCTGCTCGCGGTGATCCAGGCTCTCGATGCCGCTGGTCAGGCCGTAGCCGGTCTGGTTGACCAGGGCGATGGCGTGCTCGAGATTGTCGGCGCGCAGCACGCCCAACAGCGGCCCGAAGAACTCGGTCATGTGGGTGTAGCTGCCGGGCTGGACGCCCCACTTGATGCCGGGCGACCATATGTACGGGTTGCCCTCGACCATGGCCGGCTTGAGCACCCACTCCTCGCCGGGCTCCAGCGTGGTCAGCCCGCGTTCCAGGTCGCCCGATGGCGGCTTGATC
>CAZFPV010000307.1:0-3068 GCA_964521155.1 uncultured Desulfobulbus sp.
CGATCAGATCAAAGATCCGGGGGCCATTGAAGAATTGTTTGATTTCCTGGGTGAGAACAACATCGAGATTGTCACCCAGGAGGAATCAGGCAAGCGCAAGACTCTCTCGGGCGAAGAGTGGACCGGAAGGAAACTCGGAGAGGAGGATGGCATCTCCGACAGCCTGCCCGACAACGAAGAACACGAATCCGAAGAGACCACCACCACCTACCTGCGGGAGATGGGCCAGTTCGACCTGCTCACCCCCGAGGAGGAGGCCAAGTATTCCAAGACCATCCGTGAGGGTTTCGATGCGATCATCGAAGCCATCCGGCTGGACGAGTCCGGGGTCAATGAGATCAAGATGCTGGTCGACCGCATCGATCTCTGGCACCGCCGCGACCCCACCCTCAAGCCGAAAAAACAGCAACTCAACTACATGCGGCACTGCGTCAGCATTGCCAACCGCAACTATCCGGACAAGCGCGAACTGTTTGAGTTGAACACCAGGATCGAAGCCTACAACCGCTCCATAGAGTTTGCCAAGGACTCGATGATCCGCGCCAACCTGCGGCTGGTGGTCTCCATCGCCAAGCGCTACATGCATCAGGGGTTGACCCTGGCCGACCTGATCCAGGAAGGCAACCTCGGCCTGATGCGGGCCGTCTTCCGCTTCGATTACAAGAAGGGTAATAAATTTTCCACGTACGCCTCCTGGTGGATCCGTCAGGCCATCACCCGCGCCATCTTGGACAAGACCCGCACCATCCGTCTGCCAGTGCATTTCCTCGAGTTGCGCAGCCAGTTCTTCAAGGCCTTCTACTCCCTGCTCAAGGAGTTGGGCCGCGAGCCGACGCCGGTGGAAATCTCCAAGATGACCGACCTGCCCATGGACAAGATCCTCGCCATCCTCGAGGCCTCGCGCGAGCCTATTTCGCTTGAGACCCCTGTGGGCGACGACGATTCGACCCTGGGCGACTTCCTCGAGAATCAGGAATCCGAATCACCCTATGATGCTGTGCAGAACCGGGAACTTGCCCACCGGGTGACCGAAGTGCTCTCCACCCTGACCGACCGCGAGGAAAAGATCATCCGCCTGCGTTTCGGCATCGGCGAGAAAGCAGAATACACTCTGGAAGAGATCGGCAAGCGCTTCAACGTCTCGCGGGAACGCATCCGCCAGATTGAAAAGAAAGCGCTCAACCGGCTGCGCCACTCCAGCCGCCGGGAAAAACTCCGGTTCTTCCTCGATTAAGCACAATCCACGCGCCAACCACGGAAAGCCCCTTGTGCAAAGGGGCTTCTTTTTTTCCCCTCGGGGCAGGCAGGTCATTTATGGACGCATACATCGAACAGGCCGGACTTGGCCAGATTCTTGACAAAGTTCGCAGCGGCGAACGACTCTCCCTGGACGACGGCATGCAGCTCTACGAGCACCCCAATCTGCTGGCCGTGGGCTATCTTGCCAATATCGTGCGCGAACGCGCCAACGGCAACCAGGCCTTCTTCATCTACAACCAGCACATCAACTATTCCAACATCTGCACCAATCTGTGCAAATTCTGCGCCTTCGGCAAGGAGAAGGGGCATGCGCAGGCCTATGAGATGAGCATCGCGACCATCAAGGATAAGGTGCGAGAGCGGCTGGACGAGCCTATCAGCGAGATCCACATGGTCGGCGGCATCCACCCGGATCTACCTTTTTCCTATTACCTTGAGGCGCTGCGCGGCATCAAGGAGGTGCGTCCGGAGGTGCACATCCAGGCTTTTACCTGCGTCGAGATTCATCATCTCGCCCAGTTGGCTGGCAAACCGGTGGATACAACCCTGGAGGAACTGGTGGCGGCCGGGCTCGGCTCCCTGCCTGGCGGCGGCGCCGAAGTGTTCAGCCCGCGCATCCGCAAGCTGACCTGCGAGGCCAAGCTCCCTGGCGAGGGCTGGCTCGAAGTGGCCAAGACTGCTCACCGCGTCGGGCTGCGCACCAACGCCACCATGCTCTACGGTCACATCGAGACCATCGACGAGCGCCTGGAACATCTTGACGCCCTGCGCCGCGCCCAGGACGAGACGGGCGGCTTCCTCGCCTTCATCCCGCTCGCCTTTCACCCCAAGAACACCGGGATGTCGGAACACGCCAATACCACCGGCGTCAACGATCTGAAGAACATCGCGGTCAGCCGGCTGATGCTGGACAACTTCCCCCACATCAAGGCCTACTGGGTGATGATCGGCCCCAAACTGGCCCAGGTGGCGCTCTCCTTTGGCGCCGACGACATGGACGGCACAGTCAAAGAAGAGGTGATTACCCATATGGCCGGCGCTGAAACCGCCCAGGCTCTGGGGCACAAGACCTTGATCCGGCTGATCAAGGAGGCGGGCCGTGAGCCGGTGCAGCGCGACACCCTCTACAACGTCCTGGCCAGGTTCTAAGCCATGCGAGAGATTGTCGAACGCATTCGAGGGGGCCAGCGGATCAACGGCGAGGACTTCCTTCGCCTGGCCCGGGAAGCCGGCCTGCATGAGCTGGGGCTGATGGCCCATGGAGTGCGGCAACGGTTACACCCGGCGCCAGTGGTCAGCTATGTGATCGACCGCAACATCAACTACACCGACATCTGCGTCTCGGCCTGCAAGTTCTGCGCGTTTTTCAAGGCGCCCGAGGACGAACGCGGCCAGTTGCTGTCACGCCAGGAACTGCTGGCCAAGATCGATGAGACTCAGGCGCTGGGTGGCACCCAGATCCTGCTCCAGGGCGGGCTTCACCCGGATCTGCCGCTGGCCTATTACGAGGACATGCTCCGGTTCATGAAGGCCACCGGCATCCATGTGCATGGCTTTTCGCCGCCGGAAATCCACCACTTCGCCGCCCTCTCCGGGTTGTCGATCGCCGAGGTGCTGCAACGGCTGATCGCGGCCGGCCTGGACTCCATCCCCGGCGGCGGCGCCGAGATCCTTAACAACCGGGTACGGGCCGAACTCGCCCCGCGCAAGTGCAACGCCGACCAGTGGATCGGGGTGATGGAAGAGGCCCACCGGCAGGGCCTGCGCACCACCGCCACCATGATGTTCGGGCACGAGGAGACGGAAGA
>CAZFPV010000308.1:0-3068 GCA_964521155.1 uncultured Desulfobulbus sp.
GCGCCATCCTGGCTGCCTCCGAGCCGGCCTTCAACCTGATCAAGTGGTTCGGCGTCGGCTATCTGCTCTCTCTCGCGGTGCGGCAGTGGCGGCAGCAGCCCTCGCCCATGGAGGCCGGGCTATGCCGCGCCGAACCGGTCCATCCGGCGGCGATGATCGGGCGCGGCTTTCTTGTCAACTTCAGCAACCCCAAGTCGATTGTCTTCATGCTGGCGGTGCTGCCCCAGTTCCTCGACCCGAACCGGGCGCTCGCGCCGCAATACGGCCTCATGACCCTGACCATGATCGGGGTGGACATGATTGTCATGGCCGGCTACACCGGTCTGGCCGTGCGGGTGCTGTCCTTCCTCAGGACCGAACGGCAGCAGCGACTGGTCAACCGCAGCTTTGCCGGCCTGTTCGCCGGCGCCGCCTCGCTCCTCTCCCTGGTCCACCGAAACAGCTGAGCCACCGCCGGGTCGCGGCGATGGCTCAGTCTCGGCGTCTGGGCCGAATCGTCCTTGTTTTCGGTTCTGTCTGAAACGTTCAGTGGCCCTCTCGCTGGTTGATTTCGTCGTAGATCTGGTGCAGGTGCACCGTTGCGGGCGCGGTCTTGCGTCGCAGGCGAAGATTGAGCATCTCGACGAGGAAGGAAAAGGCCATGGCAAAATAGAGATACCCCTTGGGCATCTCGTGGCCGGTTCCTTCGGCCACCAAGGCGACGCCGACCAGCACCAGGAAGGAGAGGGCAAGCATCTTTACGGTCGGGTGTTCTTCGACAAATTCGCCGATCGGGCGGGCCGCGAACATCATCACCCCAATGGCCAGGACAATGGCAGTGACCATCACCCAGAGATGCTCGGCCAGGCCCACGGCGGTAATCACCGAATCCAGCGAAAAGACGATGTCAATGATGGCGATCTGGACGATTACCAGCGCCAGCTTCGAGGCCATGTGCTTGGGCGCGTGGAGTTCCTCGCCGCCTTCCAGGCTGCCGTGGATTTCCATCACCGCCTTATAGATCAGGAAAAGTCCTCCCAGCAGCAGGACCAGATCCCGGCCGGAAACCGGATGTCCCAGCACCTCGAACAGCGGCTGCACCAACCGCGCCAGCCAGGCCACCGACATCAGCAGGAGAATGCGGGTGCCCATGGCGGCGAGCAGCCCGAACTGTCGCGCGAACCGCTGCTGGCTGGGGGGCACCTTGCCCACCAGCAGGGTGAGGAAGACAATGTTGTCGATGCCGAGCACGATCTCCAGCACGGTCAGGGTAATCAGTGAACTCCAGATATTGATGTCAAACAGCCATTCCATATCAATAAGGTTCCTTTGGATGGTCGATTCTGATCCGCCATGGTTTCTGGACGAATCGTTGGTACGCCTGCAGAAGGGAAAGCACCTGACGAAGGTGGCGCCCGGAGCAGTTTAGCATGGAGGGAGATTTTGATTGAAGTCGGCCAAGCGCGGGTAATAGATCGAGGAAATGGCCGGGACAAGCGGTTTTCCCATCGGCGGGCAGGGGCCGTATGGTTGAGCAGTGAGGACGGTCGCGATCCTGTTATTTTCTGTGTCCGGGCGTGGCTCAGATGCTTTCCAGGACCCGCCGACGCCGGTAGAGAGGGATGGCGTTGCCGAACTTTTCCAGCATCCGGAAGTAGACCGATTCCGGCACATACTCGCGAACGATCTGCTCCCAGCCGTCCGAGCCCACCAGGCCCTTGACCAGGCTGGAACTCACTTCCACCAGAAAACGCGGCGACATCATGAACAAGGTCTGGATGGTATTGTTCATGTTGCTGTTGACGTAGCGCATGCCGCGTTCATAGGTGTAGTCCTTTTCGTTGCGGATGCCGCGCAGGATATAATCGACCCCGATCGACTCGGCGTACTTCACCAGGAACTTGTTTTCAAAATGCACGATCTCGACATTATCGAATTCAGCGCACAACTCCCGCAACATTTCCGTACGTTCGTCCAAACTGAAGGTGTAGCTCTTCTGCGAATTCTGGCCAATGGCAACATAAAACTTGCAAAACAGCTTGGCGCCCTGCTCGATCATCCACAGGTGGCCATTGGTCGGTGGATCGAAACTCCCGGCATAGATTCCTTTCATCGAAAGTCCCGCGGCAGAAGATTTGACTGCATGTGCTCCGGCGGTCCGGAGTTCCGATCAAGCGAAAGATGTTTAATACGGCCGGCTGGGGTCATCTTCGCCAGCCCGAACCGGCAGACGCTGTCACCCTGCAGGCCTGGTGTATTGTATTGCCGAGCCGCTCCGACACGGGCTGAATCCAGGAATCGCGCGTGGGTGGACGCGTACAGGCAAGCTATAGCAAACCGGCATGTTGCGCGTCAATACTATATTCCTGCGGCAGGGGAAATGCGCCCCGCGGCCATGGGCTATTGTTGTGATCGTTCCACGCTCCAGCATGGGAACAATCAGAATCTTGTGGCTAATCTACTCCTCGGGTGATTCTTCCGTCGGCTCAGGTGGCGGCTCTGTTCCTTGCGGCTGGAACCCCGGCAGCCCCAGCGGGCCCACCGCAGGCTTCTTCGGTGCGCCGGTGATGTCGGTCACCCGACGGACGGTGCGGTTGGCGATCCGCTTGCCCTTGGCCGAGGCGTTCTTGATCAGGCAGTCGTCAAACTCGATTTCAACCGCGTTGTACTTGGCCCGGCCGGACGGGGCGAAGCTGACCCGCGCCCGCAGTCCTGCTTTTCCGGTCAGGAGCAGCAGGATGGTCGAGCGCTTGTCCTCGTCAAAGAGCCGGTACTCGCGATTCAAAATAAACTTCGGCATGGCGAAGCGTTTGACGTAGGCCAGGTTCTCCAGGCCGTGCCGGTAGATCAGGTTGAAGACCAGGTCGTTGTGCACAATGCCCAGCCAGTGAACATCGGGACCAACGAACAGCTTGTCCGGCACTGGCACCACCTTGTAGAGGCCGTCGCGGAAAATCAGCAGCAGCCGGTCGTACTCGGAGCAGAACAACTCGATATCATTGGCCGGGTCCTCGGCCTTGACCTTGTGGCCGAGAAAGCCCGATTCACGGTGATAACCGACGTGCAGGTTGGACAGGGCCGCGGCCCTG
>CAZFPV010000309.1:0-3054 GCA_964521155.1 uncultured Desulfobulbus sp.
ATTTATGATGAGGACGATTGATTGGAACAATGATGACTTTGGATTGAGAAAATAGCTCCCTGATCCCACATAATCGATTTTAAAATAGAGGCTGCCCCCTGAACTCAAAAATCCTGCAGAAGAACTCATGAAAAACTCGATGCGTGATATTTCCAAGTATCTGCTCCTTGTTGCATGTTCTTTGTCTTGCGGCACGCTTCAGGCCATAGCGGAGGAGAAGATTGAATCCTCGCAGTGGCTGCGCTATCCGGCCATCTCCCCGGACGGGCGTTCAGTTGCCTTTGCCGCCGGCGGGCAATTATGGCTGGTAGATGCCCAAGGTGGCGAGGCCATGCCGCTGACCAGCAGTGACTTCTATTCCACCCGGCCGGTGTGGTCGCCGGATGGCAAGACGCTAGCCTTCGCCTGCAAGCGCAACGGCAATTTCGATGTCTTTGTCACCAGCTTGAGCGGCGGCTCCCCGCGTCGCCTCACCTACCATTCCGTCGACGATCTGCCCTATGCCTTCTCCGCCGACGGCAGCAGCCTCTATTTCGGTTCCTCCCGCCTTGGTAGCCCGGAGACCCAACTGGTCGGCACCTATCACGGCAGCCAACAGTTGTACACCATCCCGGTTGCCGGGGGCACGGCGCAACTGCTGCTGCCCACTCCAGCCCATGATGTGGCGGTGAGCCCGGACGGTAGAACCCTGGTCTACGACAACTGCCCTGTCTATGAAAACGAGTGGCGCAAGGGCGCGGTTTCTGATGGCACCCGCGATCTGTGGCTCTATGAACTGGCCACAGGCAAGCATCGGCAACTGACCCGCAACCGGGGCGAAGATCGTGACGGCTTTTTTGCCCCTGACGGCAAGAGTGTCTATTACGTGAGCGAACAGAACGGCTCCAGTTTCAACGTCTGGCAGACCGGGCTTGAGTCAGGAGCCGTGCCCCGCCAGATCACCCGCCATCAAGGGCGTCCAGCGCGTTTCGTCAGCCTGGCCCAGGACGGCACCCTGGTCTATGCCCAGGACGGTTTGATCTGGCGGCGGGTAGCGGGCGATGGCCAAGCCCGGCCGATTGAGATTCGCATGCGCCAATCACCGCTGGTATCCGGCGCCTTTGCCACCAGTGCCAACGCCTATGTCTCGGAGATCGTTACCCGGCCCGACGGTGCCGAGGTGGCCTTCGTTGCTCGTGGCGAGGTCTTTGTCACCTCGACCGGCAGCGGCCTCACCCGGCGCATCACCAACACCCCGGCCTTTGAACAGCATCTCCGCTACAGCCCGGATGGGCGCCGCCTGCTTTATGGCAGCGAGCGCGACGGCGCCTCCGAGATCTTCGAGGTGGCCTTGCCCGAGGGCCGCGCCGGCTTCACCGCCCCAGGCGGACTGGAGGAGAAGAAGCTCATCGCCAGCGAGGTCGACCTGCTGTTCCCGGGCTATTCCCCGGACGGCAACCGCATCGCCTATATCGACAACCGCAACAGCCTCAAGGTCTGGGATCGCACCACCAACACCACAACCGTCCCGCTGCCGCCGGGGCAGATCTACAGCTACATTGATGGCGACCTCAGTTATGACTGGTCGCCCGACGATCGCTTCCTGCTGGTCACCACGGGCTCGATTGTCGGCGATATGGACATCACCCTCTGCGACGTCAGCGGCAAGAAAACGCCGGTGAACCTGTCGCAGAGCGGCTATGCAAACGGCCGCCCCACCTTCCTCCCGGACGGCCAATCCCTGCTCTGGACCAGCGACCGTCAGGGGATGCGTAGCCCGGACGGCAAGGGAGCGCAGGAGGATATCTTCATTGCCCATCTCACCCAGGAGACCTTTGATGCCTTCAAGCTGGCCCGCTCCGGCGTTGCCGTTGCCGCAAAGGCGGCGACCGGCGTGGCCACCACGAAAATCGCCGACTGGCAGCCGCAGACCGAGGGCATCATGCACCGCATCACCCGGCTGACCCCGGTGTCGCTGGGCGGCGTGCTCTACATGAAGGCATTTCCCGACGGCCGCGAGCTGCTGGTGCTGACCACCAACGCCATGGGCCAACTGCTGGGATACCGTGTTGGGCTGACGAGCGAGTCGTTCACGCAGATCTTTGCCAAACCGCTGACCGCAGCGGCCGTGTCCATGGATGATCGCGGCGAGGCCCTCTATGCTCTCAGCCCGGCGGGCATCGAGCGTATCTCACTGGCGGACGGCAGCTCGCGCATGATTCCCTATGAAGCCAAGCTGGACTATGATCCGCGCGGTGAGATGGCCTGGGTGTTCCAGCATTATTGGCGGCTGACCAAACTCAAGTTCTACGAGCCGGCCATGCACGGCCGGGATTGGCAGGCCCTGCGCGAGAGCTATGGCAAATTTCTGCCCGGCCTCCAGCAATGGGAAGATTTCTGCGACCTCCTGGGTGAGATGGCCGGTGAACTGAATGCCTCGCATATGGGTTGTTATTGGCAGCATCAACCACCGCTGGCCGACAACACCGGATCGCTTGGCATCTATGAGGACAACGGTTACAAGGGGCCTGGCGTGCGGGTGAAGGGGATTCTGGTCGGTGGTCCCTGCGATCTGGCCAGCAAACCTATCAAGCCGGGCGCGATCATCACCGCCATGGACGGGGTTCCCATCCAGCACATCGAACACCTCCATGCCCTACTCAACCGTAAAAGCGGGACGCCCATCGAGCTGAGTGTAACCGCCGAAACAGGCGCAGTGGCCCGGGTTATCGTCACCCCGGTCGGTATCGAGGCCGCCAAGGCCCTGGCGGATGATCATTGGGTGGCGCGGCGCCGCACAATGACCACGGAGCTTTCAGGGGGACGGCTGGGCTATCTCTATATTTCTGAGATGGACACCGACAACTACCAGCGCGCCGTGGATTATATCTTTGGCGAGGGCCGCGACAAAGAGGCCCTGGTGATTGATATCCGCTTCAACCGCGGCGGCAATCTCCATGACCAGTTGGCCACTCTGTTCACCGGCGACGTCACCGCCGATTTCTACTCGCGGGACGGATTCCACGCCAGCCGCATCCCGTCCGCCAATGGCGGCGCCCGCCACCGCGCCGACCA
>CAZFPV010000310.1:0-3051 GCA_964521155.1 uncultured Desulfobulbus sp.
TGCCCAACATCATGAAGGCCAAGAAGAAGGAGTTGCTGACCATTGCCGCCGATCCGGGCGGCGCCTCCCGGCAGGAAGTGGCGGCATTCTATTTCCCGGCAAAGAAGGGCAGTGGCCTGGTGCTGGAGGGAGACGTTCCGGAACTGGCCGACAAACTGATCCAGTTGCTCAAAGAAAAAACCGGCATTCTGGCCTAGGAGAGACGCATGAAGACCTTACTTGTCGCGGAGTTCCGCGAAGGAACCCTTCGCCCCGAATATACCCAGCTTCTCGCCTTTGCCCAGTCGGTTAACGCCGAGGCTGCCATGTTCCTGGTGGGCAGTGCGTCCGAATTGCCGAAATTTGCCGGCACGCTCTATCTGGCCGAGGCCGCCGACTGCGGCGAGTACGCCCCGGCCGTGCACAAGCAGTTGCTCTTGGATGCAATCGCCAGAGAACAGCCGGACCAGGTCATATTCCTGCATTCGTCCTATGGCTGGGACCTGGCGCCACGCATTGCGGTGGCCCTTGCGGCTGCGCAGGTGTCGGAAGTCATTGCCGTCGAGGATGGCCTGCCGGTCATCCCGGCCTGCAACGCCAAGCTGCGCCGCAAGGTGCGGCCCACCACCGCCCAGGCCGTGTTGACCATCCAGGCGGGCGCCTTCAGCCTGGATCAGGATACGGCGGGCACACCGACCGTGATCCAGCTGACCACGGACGCAGCCTCCACGGTGCGGTGCACCGGCTATGAGGCGGCCAAGGCCGAAGGCGTGGACCTGACCAAGGCCGAGGTCATCGTCAGCGCCGGTCGTGGGATCGGCAAGCCGGAGAACGTGGTCATGGTGCAGGCGCTGGCCAAGGCCCTGGGCGGCGAGTACGGCGCCAGCCGACCGGTGGTTGATGCCGGCTGGGTCGAACACAGCCGGCAGGTGGGCACCACCGGCAGCACGGTCACCCCCAAGGTTTATGTCGCCTGCGGCATCTCCGGCGCCATCCAGCATCTGGCTGGAATGAAGAAATCGGACTTCATCGTCGCCATCAACACGGACAGGGACGCACCCATCGGCGAGGTCGCCAATGTGCTGGTGGTCGCCGATCTCAAGCAGTTTCTGCCGGTGCTGACCGAAAAACTGCAGAACCGCTGACTCAAGGCCGGGAAAGGCGGCGGACCTAGTCCGTCAGTCCCCGATCGACGCAAACGTCCATCCAGGCGGACCGCAATCCCAGGCGGTCCGCCTTTTTTGTTTTACATCAGCCTGGCTCCCAGCGGCACCTCCTGTTCCGGCATGCAGAGGACCACTTCCTTTCGCGTATTCTCAAACCCGGTGACTAGGCACTCGGACATGAATGGGCCGATCTGCTTGGCCGGGAAATTTACCACCCCCACCACCAACCTGCCGACCAGTTCCTCCGGTGTATACAGGGCGGTGATCTGGGCGCTCGATTTCCGCAAGCCGATCTCCGGGCCGAAATCGACCTGTAGTTTGTAGGATGGTTTCCTTGCCTCGGCAAAGACCTCGGCGCTGACTACGCGCCCCACCCTGAGTTCGACCTTCTCGAAATCCTTCCAGTTGATTGTTTCCATAGTATGCTCCAGTTGTCTTGCCGCCCCCCTGTCCCCTAACGGGTTGATGCCAGCGGGCAGCAGCGGTGTGGGGAAAAGCCGTTCAAAAAAAAAAGCCGCACCCTGTTGCAAGGCGCGGCTCAAGAGATGGCTAGCGGTCAGCGTGGCAGTCAGTCTTCGACGACCTCGATACCTTCCAGCTTCCAGTTTTCAGTACGGATCGGGCGGGCCCAGGTCCATTGTTCGGCAAATTTCACCGGTTCGGTCATGCTGCCTTCCACCACGGCGCCGGATTTTTCGTCCACAGTGTAATCGAGCAGGTTGGCGGTGAAGAGTACGGTAACGAAGTCCTCGCCGTTGTCGCTGCCCGCGGCCGTGATCTCCACCTTGCGCACGGCGATGCTCTCCAGCTTGTTGAGCCGGCCCAACTGGCGCATCTCTTCGAAATGCTTCTCGTATTCCGTGGCCAGCTGGTCGCCGAGCAGGTTGCGGTAGGAGGAAAGATCCCTCCGCATCCAGCCGGCCTGAATCTTGAAAAACACATCCGAGGCGACTTCAAGGAAATACTTTTCGTCAAAACCGGGATCGGTCATGCGGATTTCAGCCAAACCTGCCTCGACCGGATTGGCATCGCGGATCGGCGGGATCGGCGGCACAGGCTGGGAGCCTCCGCCCAGTCCCCCGAAATTGCCCTGAAAGCGATTGCCTTCGGGCGGCGGCTGATAGCCAGGGCCGGAGGGCGCGGTCGGTCGATTGGCAAACCGCTTGTAAAGAAAGTACCCGACGCCTCCCAGAAGCAGCAGGGGCAGGATGCCCATGCCGCTGCCGCTGGCTCCAAAAAGGCTGCCAAAGAGCATCGCGCCCAGGGCGCCGCCAACCAGGCCGCCCATCAGGCCGCGGCCGAAACCGCCGGGCTGCTGGGTCTGCGGCCGTTGCTGGTTCATCTGGCTGGGCGCCGACTGCGGCGCCTGCCGCGTGGCAGGACTACTGAACGACCGGCCGCCGGATTTGGACCGGGCCTCGGCACAGTCAGTCGTCAAACCTGCCTCAAGGCAGGTCAAGGCGAACAGGACCAGGAAAAAGGGAGTGCAGCGTTTGAAAAGAGCAAGCATAATGCATATCCTCTGGGTAAGTGATGTCGGGCGGAACCTGTTTCGGCCCGGGGGTGGTTTCGCCAGGGGACGCGGGAGTCGCCCCGGACGAGCCGCCAGATAAGCCATACTAAACATGGGTATTGTAAGCATGACAGAGGCGCAGTCAAGTTTTTTAGGATATATCGGCGGCCCCTGATGCCTCCCCGCCTTCGCCTTTCCTCCCGCCGCACCTTCTTCCCGGTTAGATCCGCAGCCAACAACTGGCCAGAAATGGAGCCGCTAGGGAATACAGTCTCGGACGATCTAGAGGCCATGGCCCTGGTCCTGGACGCGGTCGACATCGAGTACTCGTATGACGACCGCATCGGTACGTTGCTGGTCTCAACCGCGGATGCGGAGCGGGCGCGGCGGCAC
>CAZFPV010000311.1:0-3045 GCA_964521155.1 uncultured Desulfobulbus sp.
GTTTGGTTGTTGATCGTATTCTGGACTCGGACGGGTGGGCAGGGAAGGCGGCTGCGCCGGGCATGGCGCATGGCGGCTGACCGGCTGGCATGGTACCACGCCGGCGGGCGCGGAACAACAGGAATGCGGGACAGGGGGTCAGGCGGTGCGCGGCTCGGGGTTGATCTCCACTTTCAGGGCCTGGGCCAGTTCCTGGAGCGAGTAGGGCTTGCGGATGTACTGGGTGATGCCGAGCGCAATGGCCTGCTCGATGTCCTCGGCGCTGGAGTAGCCGCTGGTAATGATGGCCTTCTGCCGGGGGGTGTGCTTGATCATCCGCCGGTAGGTCTCGCAGCCGTTGATGCCCGGATCCATGATCATGTCGAGGATGACCAGGTCCACCGGCGTCTTCTTGATGCACTCGACCGCCTCCTCGCCCGACCGGGCGGTCAGCGGCTGATAGCCGAGCCGGCTCAGCAGTCGCCGGGCGATCTCCAGCTGGCTCTTCTGGTCGTCGACCACCAGGATTCGCTCGCCGTTGCCGCGGTACTGGTGCAGCATCGGCTGCTGCTGGACGGGCCGGTGGATGTCGCCCCGGTCCACCGGGAAGTACAGCGAGAACAGGGTGCCCCGGGCGCTGGTGGCCACGTCAATGAAACCGCCGTGGTCATGCACCGTGTTCCAGACCACGGCCAGGCCGAGCCCGGTGCCGCTGCGACCCATGATCTTCTTGCTGTAGAAGGGGCTGAAGATCTGTCTGAGATCCTCGTCCGAGATGCCGGGGCCGTTGTCCTCCACCGAGAGCAGCACGTACTCGCCTGGTTCGATGGTTTCGTAGCCCTCGAATGGGGTCGAGAAGTAGACGTTGCGGGTGGCGATGTTGACCTGACCCTTGCCCCGGATGGCCTCGGCAGCGTTGTTGACCAGGTTCATGACCGTTTTGGAGATATGCAGGCTCGAGCAGCGGATGCCCAGCAGTTTGCCTTCCAGGTAGGAGTTGATCTGCACCCCTGGATGGCGCTGGGCTATCTCCCGGAACTCCACCGAGCCGAGGTAGCCGGAAACGATCTGGTTGACGTCCAGCACCTCCTTGGCGCAGGTCGCGCCCCGGGCCACGGTCAGCAGGTCGCCGACCACGGCTGCGGCCCGCTTGCCGGCCTCGCGGATCATCATCAGTTCTTCCCGGTGCTTGAAGTCCCGGCCCAGGTCCATGAGCAGCAGTTCCGGGAAGGTGATGATCCCGGAGAGGATGTTGTTGAGGTCATGGGCCACGGAACTGGCCATCAGGCCGAGGGATTCCATGCGGCGGGCATCGGCGAGTTTCTCCGCCAGCACCACCTTCTGCTGCATGGCGGTCTCGGTGGCGGTGACGTCGCGGATGGCGGCCACCTGCACCTGGCGGCCCTTGTGATCGATGTTCTTGACCCGAATCTCCACCGGAAAGGAGGCGCCGTCCTTGCGCAGGCCCCGGGCCTCGAAGGGGCCAATGGTTTCCGGGTCATGGAGTTGGTTGATGGCCCGGATGGAGGAGCGGTCAAGCAGGACGTTGAACACCTGCTTGCCGAGCAGCTCATTCTCCTGGTAGCCGAACATCTGGCAGAGCTGCGGGTTGGTCTGCAACAGGACGCCCTTATCGTAGATGATGATGCCCTCCCAGGTGGCCTGGGCCAACTGGCGGAAACGCTTCTCGCTGTTGCGCAGCTGGGCCTGCAGCCGCTTGTGCTCGATGGCGCGGCCAACTGTGCGGATCAGCAGCTCCGGGTCGCAGGGTTTGCGGATATAGTCGTGGACGCCCAGTCGCAGGGATTCCACGGCGGAATCGACGGTGGCGTTGCCGGTGAGGATTACAGCCGCGGTTTCGGGGTGGGTGTCGCCGAGACGGGCGGCAATCTCGTTGCCGCCGATGTCGGGCAGGTTGATGTCGATCAGGGCCGCCGAGTAGGCGTTCTGTCGCAACAGGTCCATGGCCTCCCTGCCCGAGTGGGCGACGGTGACCTGATACTGTTCGGCGGCAAGGAGTTGTTTGAGGCTGGAGCAGAAAAGAGGTTCGTCGTCAATGATGAGAACGGAATTGTTCATGAATTTCAATTTTCTGTCAGAATGTTTGCTGCCAGCAATCCGGCCCGTCGTGGAGCAACTTCCTCAAGAGAGTCACGTTTTGGTGCAACTAGGGGTATTGAATCCTGTTTGTCGGTGGATGTCCAATGAAAAAATATCAGTAATGCTTTGTTGACAATGGCTTCAGGCAGGAAGGCTCACGGTGAACACCGTTTTCCCCGGTTGCGAGGCACAAGCGACCCCACCGCCCATCCGTGCGGCCAGGCTCTCCACAATCGACAGCCCCAGACCGCCGTGGCCGCTGCCCTTGGTGGTCGGCCCGGGCGTGAAGAGCGTGGCCTGCATGGCCGGGTCTATGCCCGGGCCATCATCCTCGACGGTGATGTCGGCCGTCTTTGCTCGTGATGCGGTGCGGACCGTGATCTGGCCGCCGTCGGCCAGGGCATCCAGGGCGTTGCCGAGCAGATTGTGCATGATCTGGCGCAAGCGGTCGCTGTCGGCCCGGGCGACCAGCGGTTCGGGACAGGGTTGGAAGACCAGGCGGATGCGGTTGTCCTCGGGCAGGGAGGCCTGGAACAACCGCAGGATCTCAGTTAGATGGGAGTGCAGGTCCACGGGCTCGGTTCGCGGGGCGACCTGTGCCAGGGCCAGATCTTCCAGATCCAGGGTGATCTGACCGATGCGCGCGAGTTCGCTGTCCAGGATGTTCAGTTCCTCATCCACCGGGAGGCCCTGGCCGATTTTTTTACCGAGCAGGTGGACATAGTTTCTGAGGATCGCCACCGGATTGTTGATGTCATGGGCGACTTTGCGGGCGACCAGTTTGGCCGCGCGAATGCCCTCGTCCGCGACCAGTTTGGCCTGCACCGCCTTCAGGCGTTCCAGGGAGAGCCGCAGGGCCGCATGTCGGGCCATCAGGGTGAGCGGGGCCATCTGGCCAAGCAGGGGCAGCGATTTCTCGGCAAGGCCGATGAGCAGGAGTCCCTGGTTCTCTTCTTTGCAGACCAG
>CAZFPV010000312.1:0-3035 GCA_964521155.1 uncultured Desulfobulbus sp.
CACCTCTTTGATGGTTTGGACATAGGTCTGGAGCAGGGCCCAACCCAGCTGATCGCTGCCCCGGCCCATGGAGTCGGAGCTGATGACGTAGACCAGCCGCGGTCTGGTCGGCGTGGCGCAGGCATACGCGGAGGGATCGACCTGGGTTCCGGCCGCAACCGTGCCGGCGGTAATCAGCACTCGGAAGCCGCCGTCGCCAATGGTCTCCGCGGTCGCGACATGTCCCTGACTGCGGGCAAACCGGAGCAGGTTGCTCTGTGAGGCCTCGTTGTCGATGTGCACTTCGACCACACCCGCGCCCCGGTCGAGGGCCTCCTTGGCGCGCAGCACGGGTTGGGGGCAGGGCAGGCCGATGCAGTCGATGGTTTGCTTGTCCATGGTGGGCTCCGTTGTCGCTATATCCGGCCCGCAGGGGCGCGGTCTGGCGACTCGAGGATGATCTCCTGTCCTTCGCGGGCAAAAAATATGCGCATCGATTCGGTTTCGCTGGCGACGCAGTAGGTTTCGGCCATCCGGTCCAACTGGTCGTCGCTGCGTTCCGGATCGTGGTGAAACAGCGCCAGCTGCTTGACTCCGGCCCGTCCGGCGGCGGCAATGGCGTCTTCGATGGGGGTATGGCCCCAGCCGATCTTGCCCTTCTCGTACTCCTGCCGGGTGTACTGGGCGTCGTGGACCAGCAGGTCGGCGTCCTGGAAGAACCGCTCCAGCACCTGATTCTGCTCGCGGGCCGACTCCTCGCCCTCCATGGCCATCAACTCGTCATAGGAGGGATTGTCGGGATCTGTGACGAACAGGTTGCGGAAGGGCTCGGTGTCATATGCGGTGCAGAAGACGGCGCCGCGAAAGTTGAAGCGATAGCCCAGGGCGGTGATGGGGTGGTTGATGATGGTGGTCGACAGGGTAATGCCGTCGCCCAGGTCGAGCGCCGGTTCCTCCTTCAACCGCATATATTCAACGGAACTGGCCAGTTCACCCATGTTCACCGGGAAATATCGATACTTCATCTGACCGCCGACCACGGCCTCCAGCGGTTCGTCCTCGTAGGTGACCGGTCCGAACACCTTGATCCTGGTGCCGGGGATATAGACGGGCACAAAGAAGGGGAAGCCCATGATGTGGTCCCAGTGGGTATGGGAGAGATAGATCTCGGTGGAGATCGGCCCGTTGGGCAGGTCGTTGGCGAGCATGAAGTTGGCCAGGTCGCGGATGCCCGAGCCAGCGTCGATGATGATGTGACGGTTCACCTCGGGAAAACGCAACTCGATGCAGGCGGTGTTGCCGCCGTACTTCATGGTCTTGGGTCCGGGGCAGGGAATGGAGCCGCGCACGCCCCAGAATTTGACCTTGATCATGCCGTCCTCCTTGAGGCGCTTGGAGGCAGAGCCTCAAATTTGCAGGAAAATCTCCGCCTTTCTGATCTCATTGTCCACCGCCTCGGAAAGACTGACCACGGTTTTCCACTCCAGGCCGCAGAGGTCGAGCAGCATGCCCAGTTGCTCTTCGTCGGGATAGCGGTTGCCGGCATGGCCGATGTCGAACAGGCAGATGTAGAAATCAGCCAGGGCAACGGTGGCGACCAGGCCCTGATGCTCCGGCGCCGCCAGCTCGGGGCTGTGGTGATGACAGATGGCGTCGGTGATGGTTGCGTTCAATTTCCACTTGGAGGCGATCATCTGCCCGATCTCCTCGTGATCAAGCGACATCACCTCGTGCTCGGCGACTATCAGCGGTTCCTGCGCGGTCTTCACCCGGGCGAGCACCTCGGTGTACTCATCGCCAAAGGGGATCTTGCCCAGGTCATGGAGCAGGCCGGCGACGAAATATTCCTCGCGTTCGGCCAGGGGCAGGTCGCGTTCGGCAGCCAGCAGTTTGGCCATGACTCCGACCCCGATGGAGTGGGCCCAGAATTCCTTGATGGGCAGTGCTTTGGACTTTTTTGCCTGGCCTACGCTCCGGATAATGGCGGTGGACAGGGCCAGATTCTTGACCGTGTTCAACCCAAGCATGATAATGGCCCTGGTCAGCGAGGTGACCTTGTTCATCAGTGAGTAGTAGGCCGAGTTGATCAGCTTGAGCACTTGACCGGTCAGCACCGGGTCCAGGGAGATGACCTTGTTGAGATCGTTGGCAGCGGTGTCTGGCCGGCTGCAGATCTCCAGAACCTTGCTCACTGTGGTGGAAAGACTGGGCATCTTGTCGACGAAGACGCGAATCTTTTCCAGTTTGGTGCTGCGATCGTTCATGGGCAGGCTGGCCGCGGCAAGGGGAGTGGTTCCGGGAAGGTCTTGCCTCCCAGCGACAACCGGGCCATATTAAATGAAGGAAGGGGGCAGGTCAAGCGGCGTCGGGTTTTTTCCGCGTCCGCTCACCGCTTAGCATCCATGCTTTATCAGAAAATCATGGATGGCTTCGTGCATCATCTCCAGGCGGGACCGACCGGTCTCATTGACCCGGAGCCAGAGGCAGCGCTGAAAAGCGCGGGCCAGATCCTCGGGTACGAACAGCTTGACCTCGGCAAGCGACTGTCCGGTCTGGTCCTTCGGCTGATCAGACGCCGGCATGGAAGGCCACCACGTCCTGGTAGCGCAGCCCCGAACCGCCGAAGATGTCCAGGGCGGAGCCCACGGTGACGTCGATTCGGCCTCTGCCCGCGGTGCGGATCAGTTCCAGATCAGCCATGGCGGCGACGCCGCCGGCGTAGGTGGTGGGCAACGGTACGCTGGTCGCCAGCAGGTCGAGCAGGCGCTCGTCAATACCCATGCACTTGCCCTCGACATCGACGGCATGGACGAGGAATTCGTCGCAGGAGGCGGCAAGCAGGGCCAGGGTCTCGGCACTCACCTGCAGGTCGGTGAACCGCTGCCAGCGGTCGGTGACCACGAAGTAGCCATGGCCGCGCCAGCGGCAACTCAGATCGAGCACCAGGCGCTGTCTGCCGACCAGCCGGGTGAGGGCGCGCAGCCGGTTCTGATCGAGCCGGCCGTCGTGGAAGACGTACGAGGTGACAATCACGTGGGAGGCGCCCCGGTCGAGCC